>JANORH010000485.1:0-9524 GCA_031415215.1 Alphaproteobacteria bacterium
CGGCAACCTGCGACGCATCCACAGGCCGAACGGTAGCACGATAGCCCCCAGCCCGAACGCGATGCGCCAGCCATAGGATTCCAGAGCCTCAGGCGTCATGGTCAGGGTCATGATCAGCCCGATGGTCGCCCCGAACAGCGAGGCCACCGCCTGGCTGGCGCTTTGCCAGGCCCCGATCTGGGCGCGCTTGTTCAGGGGTGCCGCTTCGATCAGGAAGGCCGTCGTGGGCCCCACCTCGCCCCCCAGAGCAAACCCCTGGATCAACCGGAACACCACCAGCAACACCGGTGCGGCCACGCCAATCGTCGCATAACCCGGCGTCAGCACCAGCCCCAGCACGCCCAGGCCCATCAACACAAAGCTGACCATCATGGCCGGACGCCGGCCCACCCGGTCGCCATACGCCCCCAGAACAATGGCCCCGATGGGCCGCGCCACGAAGCCGACGGCAAAAGTCATCAGCGACAGCATCAGATTCTGGAACGGGTCGTTGGTCGGGAAAAACACATGCCCGATCTGGACGGCAAACAGGGCGTAGGTGGTGAAGTCGTAGAACTCCAGCGCATTGCCCATAACCGCCGCGCTGATCTGCCCCCGCGTGATCGGCTTGTCTTCCGCGTCCGCCGTCAGGCCGCCCGCCGCGTCACTCATACCGCTTCCCCCACCAGGGCACGTTGTTTGCCGCCACAGCCCCGCGCGTCAAGCGGCTTTGCTGGCGCTCAGAACCCGTTCTGTTGAAGGTCGACGATCCGCACCGCCATGCTGCGCTCTGGATCAAACGGCAAATCCTCAAAGCCGAACCCGCGGTAAAACTGGCGGACTCCATTGTCGAGAGGGTGGGTCAGCACGCAGGCACAGCCGATATCCTGCGCCACACGCACCACCGTCGTCAGCTCAAAGAACATCAGCGACCGCGCGACCCCGCGCCCCTGATAGCGAAGGTCGACCGCCAGCTGTCCCAGCAACACCGCCGGCACCGGATCCGGCTGATTAAGCTGCCGGGCCCTGGGCAGGCTTGCCCGCGCGATGCTGGCGGCGGAGAGGCTGACGTAGCCCGCAATCGCGCCCGTCGGCGCATCACAAATCACGCTGACCCGCGATTCGTCTGTCTGCTGGTTGCGCAGCGCATTGCGCCGGAACCAGCCGTTCAAGCTCTCGCGCCCACAATCAAAACCCTGCCGGTCGTCCTCGGCGGTGAGCGGGCGTGGCGGGGTTAGTCCTGCCATACGGGTTTGCGCCCAGCCAGCGTCTGCAACGCCGGTACATCCTTCGCCGGCCCATCAACCCACGCCTCAAACCGAGCCCAATCCCGGGCTGGAATGGTGACGACGCGGCGTTCCAGACTATCGACCTCCGCCGCATCAATCGCCTTGCGCCGGATGAAATCACTCAGAGAAGTTCGCGCATTGGCCGCAGCAAACTCGAGCAGCCGACGCTCATCGGGACTGACCCGGACACTCAGCACAGCAGGGGGCATGGTGCGGACCCTTTGTTGATGTATGACAATAGCATACAAAATTGGCATGGGCGAGGCTGTTCAGCTTTCGCTGGCGACGCAACGCTCCCCCACATAACCAACCTACGCCGACCCGAACCACATCCCCGCCAACCGCGCCACATACGGCTCCGCCCACCCTCGAAACGTCAGACCCCGAAACCTCGGATCGGCCACCTCCGGTCGCGTGAAAAAGGTCCAGATCAGAAGCCGCTCATAAACCACCAGCGCCGTCAGTCGCTCCGACGACGGCGCGGCGCGGCCACCCGCTGCCCGATAGCTCTCCAGAAACAACTGCGTCAGCTCCGGCTTGATATCGATCCACTCACAGGACTGTCGGACCAGATCGGCCGCCGGATTCCCGAAGTTGCACGTCATCAGGTCAACCACGCCACTGACCCGCCACCCCGACGCAGTTCGCTCAAACAGCACATTGCCCAGCGTAAAGTCATTGTGCGCTAACGTCGCGCGCGCGTCGTCAGGGGCTGCGGCATCGGCCGCGAGAACGTGATCCAGCCAGGCGTCATCGTCTGCTGTCAGCGTACCGTTCCCGCGCGCCTCGACGGCATAGCTGCCAATCTCCGCCGTCAGGTGTCCGCGATATCCCCCGTCATAAGGCGCGATCTTCTGCAATGCCGGGTCAAAGTCCCCGGCAAAGGCCCATGTCAGCGTCTGTAGCCCAGCCAGGGCCTCGCCCATGGCCCGCGCGACGCGGGTGAAGTCCTCCGCCGACAGACCAGCTCGCGCCGCCTGGTCCTGCAGGCACAGCCCCGGCAGCCGGGGCGTGATCAGATACGGCCAGGGAAAGTCGACACAGCTGACATCCAGCACCTGCGGCCAGGCCACCGGAACCTTCGTCCGCTGATGCAGCAAGTCGGCATAATGCCGCTCCTTCGGAAACTGCCAGGCGTCATTCGGCCCGCCGCGATACCAGTGCGGCGCCCCGCGAAACACGTATTCGCCCTCAGACGTCGTCAGGAAAACATTCTGCCCGAACAATCCACCGGTCGCCGGGGCAGCCGCCAGAAACTCGCCCACGCCGGCCTTGCGGCAGGCGGCCTGGAACTGGTCGTCGGTGATGGGTCCAAGACGGCTAGAGTAGGTGACCGCCCCCTGCATCAGCACTCCATAGCCGCGAACTCGTTGAGATAATCCCTCACCGGCTTGAGCTTCACCTCGGCGCGACGGGCGTCAAGTCCGTCAGGCGCTTTGATCGGTGCCGGAACCCATCGTCCCGAGACGCACCGCATCTGGGTCCCGTAACGTTGCATCTGACCATCCGCCAAGGCGAGGCGGTCCCACATCATGGCGTAGGCACCGGGCTTGACCTCGTCCTCCGCAACCAGCCGACCCAACACGGGAAGGAATCGGCGCTGAACCTCGGACCCCGCATGCTGGATGATGTTGAAGGCCCCGGTTACAGCCTCCTCGCCGTACAGCGAACGTCGAAACCATCCCTCCGCCGGCACCATCTTCAGCAGTTCCGCCAGTGTCTCCTGATCTACCTGCATCAAATCTGCGCCCACGGCCGACGACGCCGCTTTTCGCTGATCCGGCGCGAGCTTTGAGAGCGCCAGCCTGGACATTGCCACTCGAGGCGCCTGGTCCAGCGCATAGAGTCGCCGCAAACGCTCTGCGTCATCCCTCGCGGGCGGAAGCAAAGCCTGGGCGGCGCGGACCGCAGCTACCGCTTCGGCCACCGGCGAAACAAGCGCGCGAGCCTCGAGCGTCATCGCCTCCGCAAAGACACTCAGCTCTGCAATCGACGGCATGCGGTTTACAGGCTGGGCGTTGGCCTGGGCAAAGAGGGTCAGCGACACAAGCAGGCCGCGCCACACTACCGCGAAACCCACGGCACCCGCGCCCCTGGCGAATGCTTCGCCGCCGCCTGCTCGCGCTGGAACCGCCCGCCCCGGGGTGGCTTCGGCCGCGCAGCCTGCGCCGCCTGTTTCAGGCGCAGCACCCGCTGGATCGGGGTTTCATCGGGATCGTCGGTCATGTGCAGACCCCTTGGGCGACTACGGGAGACAGCCCGAACCTACGCCGGTTCAACCGCCGCCGCCACGACCCAGACTGTGGGCCGCGTCTGCTGGCTTGTGCGCCACAGTCCAGGCCATTATGCCCTGGCCCATCGCCCTGGAAACTGTTTCGACACCCACAAATCCGGCAGCGGCGACCGCGTGCTCGACCGCCTCGATGGCGTGGATATGATAGATTTCGGCTGGAAAGTCCCGGACGAACGACGCGTCCTCGCGGGGGCGGTACCCCAGCACCAGGCGACCACCGGGCGTCAGCACACGCAGGATTTCCGCCAGGTCTCGTTCGGGATGCCGCCAGAAATAGATCGTATGAACCGCGTAGGCCTTGGTGAAACCCCCGGCGTCGTACGGCAGTCTTTCGCTCACCCCGAGCCTCAGGTCCATACGCCCTGTACGTAGGGTCCTCGCATTGGCACCTTGCGCAATCCGCAGCATGATCTCGGAAGGGTCGACGCCGGCTAGGTGACCTTCGGTGACCTTGCACGCGGCGGCAGCCAGTGTCCGTCCGTGGCCGAAACCGATCTCAACGACCCGATCATGGGAGGCAAGGTCGAGCAGCTCAAGGGCGATCAGGTTCGCGGCATGGGTCTCGCGTGCCATGATCCGACCGATCAAATGACCCAGGAGTCCGCTTGGCGACCGGCCCTGACGCGCAAGCAGGGTCGGACGCCTCATTGTCCCGCCGCCAGATTAAATATGCGGATCATGGTCTGGCTCGACGCCAGGTCTGGGACTGACAGATCACGACCATGGCGCATCCCCGCAGCTCAAGGCTATCGTGGCCCTGCATCCGGATCGCACCGCGATAGGTCCGACCGTCGTCGGGATTGTACAGCGCGCCTCCTGTCCATACGCCGGGTGATGATTCTGCCAGCCCGCGCACGATCTCAAGTCCGAGGATCGGGCCGAGCCGTTTCGCGGCCAGCGGGTTCCGGCTGTCGCGTCGTTGAGGATCGGTGGCGTCGTTGAGCTGGACGATCTTGCCGCAAATCGAGGCCGGGGGATATTGTCCATTGCAGAGCCTGAACGCGACGATGTCACCGCCCGGCGTCACCCATCTGCCCACAGCATCAGGGTGACCTGTCGCAGCACCGGCGATCATGGGTACGGCGGTCATTGCTGCGGCGAGGATCAGCCCGGTACCATGCCGTTTGACGAGCGCTCCTGCAATCAGGTCACTGCGAGGCGGATGGCGGCTCATCATGCGGGCTCCCGCGCGCGGATCCGGCGTGCGCTCGCTGCGGCGAACCTGGCCAGATATTCGGGATGCTCGGTGCCCATCCAACGGTCCCACCAGCTGAAATAGAGGCCGAAATTCCACCGGCCCTGGGCGTGGTGCAGATCGTGATGGGTGGTGGTGGTCATGAAGCCCAGGATCGGGCGTCCATCCCGGGTCGCGGGAAATACCTCGTAGCCGCAGTGGCCGATTGTGTTGCGGGCGATCTGGTGAATCATGAACAGGCCGACAATTGGCCAGCCCGTAGGAACGATCAGCAACCAGATCGGCACGAAAACCGCCTGCACTACCGCCTCGGCAAGATCGAAGCTGTAGGCGCTGAAGGGTGAGGGGTTGTGCGAGCGATGATGCCGACGATGGAACGCCCGCATCAGCCGCCGGTGGTGCATCAACCGGTGCGTCCAGTAGAAATAGGCATCGTGGGCGACGACCATCAACAAGAGGCTCGCGACACCCCAACCCCATCCAAGGCGCGCGGCCAGTTCAGTTCCCGGCAGCAGGCCGGCGCGCTCAAGACCAAACATCGCGACGCCGACGGTGGAGAAAATGGCTACCGTTCGCAGGGAGATCGCAAATTCCGTTATCAACTGGCGCGGCTCCGGGGTTTCAGCGCGGATCTTCCGGTGCGCGAGGGGGCTGCGGAGCAACACCCAGATCACGAACCAAACGGCTATCGCGAAGACGGCATAGCGCCCGACATCGACGGCGAGATTTCCGAGCCAGCGCTCGGCGTAGGCGGTGAGGGTGGGGTTCAGGATCATGTGGCGGCTCCGGTTTGGAGCGCTGATCAGGCTTGCCAAGTGTCCGGTTGTCTCGCCGGATTTGAAATCAGTCAGACTCTCGCGAAATCAGGGAGGGATCAGAATTCAGCCGATCCTCCAGGGCCGCCCGCCGCCAGGCGGTCGGGGTCCCGCCGGTGCTGTCACGGAAGGCGCGGTTGAAGGGGCCAAGCGAGCTGAAACCCACGTCGTAGGCGATTGTGGCGACGGTGACCCGCCTCTTTGCAGGATCACCGAGTTCGAGCATCGCGGCAGCGATCCGGCGCTCGTTGATAAAGGCGGCAAAATTCCGGTAGCCCAGTCCTTCGTTGATCAGCTTGCGCAGGTGATGTTCCGGCGCGTGCAGCGTTTCCGCCAGCTTGCCGATCGTCAGGCCCTCCTGTCGCCAGAGGTCCTGGGTCTTCAGGGCCTCCTGCAGGCGGCCCAGCAGCAGGCTGTCCGGCGCGGCCGCTCTTGTCGAGCCGATACGGGGGCCGAAGAGCTGCGAATCCGCGCGCAGGAACACAGCAGCGCTGGCCAGGCTCATCGCCAGAAGACTGACTGCCGCCAACAGCGAGAGCTGGTCAGCGGGCTGCGTAAACAGTTCGCCCGCCTGCACACTCACAACCACCAGCGCATAGAGCGCCGCGACGCCCAGCAAGGGTCCGCGCAGGCAACGACGCGCCTCGACCAGGTCGCCGCGCCAACCGGTCCAGACCACCAGCAGGACATGCAGCATGAGGACCGCGCCGACGAGGTTGTGCAGGAGCCAAAGCGCTCGCGCCGCCTCGGGCGTCGTCGTCGTGGCCAGGCCGCCGATCACCAGCAAGGCGATGGCTGGCAGGAAGCGCCATGCCGCGAGCCGGGCATTGTCGCCGAACAACTCTGCGGCGAACGCCCAGAAGAGCCCTGCGCCGGTCACCGACATTACCCAGACGGGCAGGCTTCCGACGCCCAGAGCATCGAACGCGATTGGAAACTGAGTAAGGACATGGGAGGCGGCGGCCAGACAGAAGAGCCCGCCCGTCATGCGGGCCGGCGCACGACCTCCCGATATCACCCCCAGCGCCAGCAGCACAAAGTTACCTGAGGCAGCACCCCGGATCAACAACTCCAGCATCTGGGTAGTGGTGGCCATGCGAAGTCAGGCCCTTTGGGTGCCCGCTGGGCCTGTGGAAGCCTAGTGCTGGCTTTCCGGCAGGTTCACGACCAAGCCGTCCAGCGCGTCGCTCACCTTGATCTGACACGCCAGGCGGCTGTTGGCCTCAACGCCCTCGGCGAAGTCGAGCATGGATTCTTCCATCGCCGACTTGGTGCCGGTCTTGTCCAGCCATTCCTGCTTCACATAGACATGGCACGTCGCGCACGCGCACGCGCCGCCGCAGTCGGCGTCGATGCCGGGAATGTTGTTCTTGTCCGCGCCTTCCATGACGGTGAGCCCGGTCTTGACGTCGATGACGGTCTCGGTGCCGTCGTGCTGGATATAGGTGACTTTAGCCATACGCCCCTCGTGCGCCGCAATTAGGCGGCGACCTCTTTCATGGAAATGGATGGGTCTGCAAGTCTGGCTTTGTCTACCGGCTTGCGATTCAGGATCAAAATCTTGCCCATCATGAACTCTGGAGGCGAATTGATCGCCTCCACCGACTGCACCTGATCGCCTTTCAGATGGAAGATGGCGAACTTTGCGGAGGCCGGATCGCCGCGCAGGATCACCTGATCGGCGTCAAACGCATAGCCAGCAATCTGCAGTTTCAGATCAAACTGGTCCGACCACTGCCAAGGGCATTCCCCCGGTGGGCGGGGTCGCCCTGTTATGGCACAGGCCGCCTGCTTGGCTTGCTCCAGCGCGTTGGGCACGCTCTCCATGCGGAACATGCGGTCGTAGATCGGCATCGGACGATGGGCCACGTCACCGATGGCAAAGATGGCCGGGTCAGAGGTGCGCGCGTCCAGATCCACCACCACGCCCCGCGCAGTCTCAAGACCCGCCGCCTTGGCCAGTTCGTCGTTGGGATGGGCGCCCACGCCCACCACAGCGGCGTCGCAGGCCTGGGTGCGACCATCGGCCAGGGTGACGCCGGTGACCTTGCCGTCCTGGCCGGTGAACCCGGTGACGCTGGCACCCAGCTCGAACCGGACACCATGTTTCTCGTGATAGCCCTTGAAGAATGTCGACAGCGGCTCGGCGGCCACCCGGGCCAGCAGGCGGGCCTCGCGCTCGATCACCACCACCTCGGCCCCCAGCGCGCGACCGGAGGCAGCGACCTCAAGACCGATGTAGCCGCCACCCACCACGGCCAGCGTCTTGCCGGGCCCGACGGTGGCCTTCAGCGTCTCGGCATGGGCCGCCGTGCGCAGGAACAGGATGCCGGCCAGGTCCGCGCCGGGGATCGGCAACGCAATGGCCCTGGCCCCGGTAGCCAGGATCAGCACGTCGTAGCCGACCGTCTCACCGTTCGACAGCGCCACGGTTCTGGCCGCGCGGTCCAGCACCGTGGCCGTCACATTCGGCCGGAAGTCGACGTTGTTCTCGGCGTAGAATTCCAGCGGCTTCAGCGCCAGCGAGTCAGCATCGGCCTCACCCTTCAGCCAGGCCTTGCTGAGCGGCGGTCGCTGATAGGGCGGGATCGGCTCGTCACCGATCAGGGTGATCGGCCCCGCATGGCCGTACTGGCGCAGCAGGGCCACCGCCGTGCCGCCGGCATGCCCCGCGCCCAGGATCACCACATGTGCGGCCAGATCGCTCATAATCTACTCGATGCCCAAAAGTGACAGTGGCGTCAACTTAGTGCTTGTCGGACGGCTGCGCGACGTAGCGTCTGAGTGAGGCCAGTTCGGTCTCGATAACCGGACGGTCAGCGGGGGCCGCGGCGTCGCGCGCCCTCTCGTACCAGGAGATCGCCTCGGTCAGGGCCGCCTGGTCGATGCCGGTCAGGTCGCCTCGCGCCATATGGCTTGCGGCCTGGTTCGCGGTCATCGCGCCAAGGGCCCGCGCCGCAGCTTCCTGACCAAGATGTGTCGCTGCGTCGCGCCGACCGGAACCATAGGCTATGCGCCAGTACTTCGCTGCCGCAACTCTGTCCTTTGCGACCCCGTCGCCGTTCCAGTAGATTTGGCCCAGCGTGAAGGCGGCGTTCCGTTGGTTCTTGGCTGCGGCCTTCTCATACCAGCTCCTCGCGGCCGCTGGATCGCGCGGTACGTTTCGTCCCACGAGGTAGAAGTTTCCCAGATCTGTCTGGGCATCGGGGTCGCCGGCCTCGGCGCCCTCCCGGCACAGACGCACCGCGCGGTCGGGCTCTCGTTTCAGTTCGAGCAGCACATTGCCCTCGGCGCAGCGCGACTTGGTCAACCCCATGTCCCCGGCCCGGTGAAATGTCGTGATCGCTTTTTCCAGATCGACCTTCCCACAGCGGCCATACTGATAGCTCTCGGCAAGAAAGTGCATGGCGTCAGGGCGCTTCACCGAGGCCGTCTCCAGATATCCGCAGCCTTTGCTACGTTCCGCCTCGCCTTGGCTCTGGAAGGCCAGAAGGACGCCGACATAGGTCTGGGCGTCCGCGCGTCCGCCATCGGCCATGCGCACCAGGTCGGCGAAACCGCCGGAGCGGAGCGCCCCGAACGCCGTCCTCACCTCTTCGCTGACAGGCGGAGCGCCGAACGGGACCATCTGGGCCTTGGCCGACGGGGCCGCTACGCAAAGTCCCAAGACAAGGACCGCCGCAAACCGCATCACACCACCCGGTCGACCAGCATCTTCTTGATCTCGGCGATGGCCTGGGCCGGGTTCAGGCCCTTGGGGCAGACCTGGGTGCAGTTCATGATCGTGTGGCAACGATAGAGCTTGAAGGGGTCTTCCAGCTCGTCCAGCCGGGCCCCGGTGTCCTCGTCGCGACTGTCGATGATCCAGCGGTAGGCGTGCAGCAGCGCCGCCGGACCCAGGTACTTCTCCTGATTCCACCAGTAGCTGGGGCACGAGGTGGAGCAGCATGCGC
>JANORH010000486.1:0-14023 GCA_031415215.1 Alphaproteobacteria bacterium
CGAAACTGTCCGAACCGCATAACCGCGCCGATGGCGGTTGTATTCATCCCAGGTCTCGATCAGGCGGACGGTGACAGTGGTCCCCTGCGCGCGACCAAGTACCAGATGCGGTTGCAGTGACGTCACGTCTCCGCCGCGATACGACGCCACCGACGCGTCGAGGCCAGCGGCCACAGACCAGTCCGCCAGGATCGGGAGTCGTGGGCCGAGGAGTCCTGCTTCCAGTCTGGCGCGAGCGCGAAAGTCCGCATCATCTGCGACGGCCACCTCGATGTGACCGGAAATGCGCGCGGGTGACACATGCGCAACCCGCACCGCCGCTACGCTATCGGTCAGGCCGAAACGATCAGAATGCTCAAGGCGAGCCGTCCACCACGTCTTGAGGTCAGGCCGATAGGTGAAGGCGATATTGGCGTCGCTCCACGCAGACTGTTGGCCCGACAGGTTGCTTCGCGAGATACCTGCATCAATACGCCAGGGCTGGTCAGGTTGGGCCGCGCTGGCGGCGCCCAAACCTGCGAATGCAATCATGACACCCAAAGCGACCCGATTTTTCACGCGACGTTTTGCCGCGCCGGCACCAGCCGCAAGAGGCGCGCAACCAGCTCGTCAGGGTTGAACGGTTTGGGCAGATAGTCTGCTGCGCCGAGTTGAAGCGCGCTCACGATGTCCGCCTCGCGCCGCATCGCTGTCAGCATCACGACCGGGATGGCGCTGAACCCCAGGTCAGCTTTGAGCCGCCGCAAGGCCTCGAAACCATCCATAACCGGCATCATCGCGTCCAGAACGATCAAATCCGGAAGCACCAGCCCAATTCGCGCCAGCAACTCACAGCCATCGGACACATGATCGACCTGATAGCCCGCAATGGCGAGCTTGTGCGCCAACAACGCGTGGAGTAGCGCGTCATCGTCAGCGATCAGGATTTTTGGACTAACAGGCACGGTGACCTTCTGGAGCCCTCAAACTCGAGCTGGCAGGGTACTCCCGCACGGGCTAACGCAAGATGAACCCCTGCCGCGCAACCCATCGGCGCTGATACAGCCTCGGTGCCTCCTGCGCGGGCGGCGGCGCTGTGGTAAGGGCCGTGGTCGTTCGCAGCCCCGGATCGCCCTTGAACTATCGCCATGCCTTTCACGCCGGAAATTTCGCCGATCTGGTGAAGCACGCTGCCCTCCTGCGTCTGTTGGCGGAGTTGACCCGGCCCGGGCCGCCGTTGACCGTGATCGATACCCATGCCGGACGGGGCCTCTACGACCTGGCGGGGGCGGAGGCGCGCAAGTCGGGTGAGGCCGAGGCCGGCATTCTGCAACTGATGCGGGCCAAGGATGCGCCGGCGGAGTTCCAGTCGCTGATCCGCACGGTTGCGGCGCTGAACGACGGCGCTGAGGCCACGCGCTATCCGGGGTCGCCCTGGTTGATCGCCCAGGCGTTGCGGGCCACCGACAGCTATGTCGCCTGCGAGTTACGGCCAGACGAGCATGACGCCTTACGCGTGGTCCTGCGGGGTCGGCAGAACGTGCGGACCCTCTGCGCCGACGGCTATGCGGCGGCGGTGGCGGAGTGTCCGCCCCGGGGCCGGGTGCTGGTCCTGATCGACCCTCCGTTCGAGCAGCCCGACGACTACACTCGCGTTGTCGACACCCTGGCGGCGCTGCGCCGCCGAAACCGCGATGCCCATGCACTGGTCTGGCTGCCGATCAAGGATCTGGAGACGTTTGACGCGTGTCTTCGCGACCTTGAGGACAGCGTGAAGGCCCCCATGACTGCGGTCGAAACCCGTATCCGGCCGCTAACCGACCCGATGAAGATGAACGGCTGTGCGCTCGTGCTGGTAGGGTGCCCCGATCTTGACCCTGCGATGGGTGCGATCAGTGGCTGGATTGCGCAAACCCTGGGGGAGGGTGGCACCGCGCGGGTTTATCCGCTGTCGCCGCAGTAGCGCACTCAAGCGTATTGGTGTGTGAACTCAAGCGAAGGTAACAACGCTGCGTGCTGAAACGAGGTCTCGACATCATTGTGGCGCTGACGGGCCTGGCTCTGGGCTGGCCCGTGCTGCTGGCGCTTGGCCTGGCGGTGCGCCTGGGCAGTCCGGGTCCGGCGATCCACTGGTCGAGGCGGGTGGGGCGTGGCAATCGGCTGTTCGCCATGCCCAAGTTCCGATCCATGCGTATCGATACCCCGGACGTTGCCACGCATCTGCTGGAGAACCCGCAACGCTGGGTAACGCCGATTGGCGGTTTTCTCAGACGGTCCAGCCTGGATGAGCTGCCCCAGCTCTGGAGCGTATTGATCGGCGATATGAGCCTGGTCGGACCGCGCCCCGCCCTTTTCAATCAGGACGACCTGATCGCCCTGCGCACCGCCGCCGGTGTCGATCTGTTGCGCCCGGGGGTTACCGGTTGGGCCCAGATCAATGGCCGCGACGACCTGCCGATCCCCGAGAAGGTTCGGCTGGACGTCGAGTATCTGGACGGCATGTCGTTCGGCTTCGACATGCGCATTATCCTCACAACGCTGCGAGCAATCACCTCAGCGCGAGGTGTCAGTCATTAGCTCACCCGTGAAGGCGTTGACGGCGCGGGCCTGACTCCTTCAATCTCCCTCCAACTTCAGACGACGAAAAGGCAAACGGATGACCACACTGATGAGCAAGGGCGCGACGCTGGCTGTCGCACTGGGGATTGGTGCCGCGATCATCGCCGGTGGCGCATTCGCCCACAACGATCCGATGCCGAAGGGCAAGATGTCGCCTGCGGCCCATGCCGCGCATATGCGTCACGAGAATTTCGAAAAGCTGGGCGCTGCGTTCAAGGCCGTTATCGACGAGACCAAGAAGAGCGACCCCGACAAGGCGTTGGTGGCGAAATCAACCAAGACCATGGTCACGTTGACGACCGGCCTGCCGACCTGGTTCCCCCGTGGCAGCGGCGTCGAGGCCCGCGCCAAGAGCGAAGCCAAGGCCAACATCTGGACGGACGCTGCTGGCTTTACGGCCGCTGCTTCGGCATCGCAGGTGCAGGTCTCCAAGCTGAACCAGGCCGCGGTGTCGGGTAACATGGACGCCGTTCGTGCCCAGATCCGCGCGACGGGCGGATCCTGCAAGGGTTGCCACGACAAGTATCGGCAAGAAAAGAAGAGCTGAGGTGTCCGAGGCTCCGACCGGGGTTCGGGTCAGGTTGTGGGACGGGCCAGTCCGGCTCTTCCACTGGCTGCTGGTGGGCCTGACCGGGTTTTCCTGGTGGGCCTCGGACGATCATCTCGATTGGCACCAGTGGAGCGGCTACGTTATCGTCGCCCTGGTGTTGTTCCGCATCTACTGGGGGTTCGCCGGGTCTGGCGCGGCGCGGTTTTCGAGCTTCGTGCGCGGACCTGGTGCCACGCTGGCCTATCTGAAGACCGTGGGCAGCCGCGCACCGTCGATCTCTCCGGGGCACAACCCCTTGGGCGGGCTGAGTATCGTGGCGATCTTGCTGGTCTTGCTGGTGCAGGTCGGCACCGGCCTGTTTGCCGTGGACATAGATGCCTACCAGGGCGGGCCGCTTTCGGATCGGGTCAGCTTCGAGCTGGGCCGGCAGCTAGCGGAAATCCACGAGCTCAGTTTCCGCGCCCTGCAGGGCCTGGTCGTTCTGCACGTGGGCGCAGTGCTGTTCTACCTGGTCTGGAAGCGCACCGACCTGATCCGTCCGATGATCACCGGCCAGCGCCTGTTGCCCAGCGATCCCGGCCTGAGCCGCGCGCCGTGGTGGCGAATGGCACTGGGCGTCGCCGTGGCCGGCACCATCGCCTGGGCCCTGTCAAAAGGCCTTAGGTTCTGATCATCAGCCCCGCGCGGCAGCGTCGCGTAGCGAGTTGAGCCAGGAATCCTCACGAAGTTTTTCCGCCGCATGCAACAGCACTTCGGCATCTCGCACCGCGGCGTCGTGCTTTCGCCATTCCGAAACCGCGCCTTCACGGGCTGCCCGCGCCGCCTCCAGGGTCGGATACCGCGCCAGCACGGCGCGGGTGGAATAGTTCACTGGCGGACCCACGGTCTCGCGATCCGGATAGAACCCGGTGATGGAATCTGCCGTCTCGCTGTCGATGTGGAAGACATCAGCCCAGCCCGCGTGGTGACGCATCAGGGCCCAGGGTCGTTCGATCCGGTCGCTCACTATCGTCTCCGTCGAAGGTGTCCTGCCGATTCTGCGGCCAGCGGTGTGTTGCATGCCTTTAGCGCGACCGTACGCCCCGTCCAACGCCGTGATCGCTGTTTTTGCTTTCATGACGGTGCGGCGTGGTGTGAAAGCCGCACGCAGTTGCCGTTTTCACACCACGCGAGCGTCGCCTTGACCAAGATCGTTATAGACCACCAGTTCCGTGGCCCGCCCAATTCCGGCAATGGCGGCTACGTCTGTGGCGTTCTGGCCAAGGGCCTCGACGGTCTTGTCACGGCGATGATCCGCGCGCCCGTGCCACTCGATATGGACCTGACGTTTGAGGCGGGAGACGGCGTTAATCGCCTGCTCGGCGACGACGGCGCGCTGATCGGGCAGGGTGGCCCTGCGAGCCAGGTCATCCCCGAACTGCCCGTAGTCCCTACTCTGGCGGCGGCGCGTCGGGCCAGTGAACACTATTACGGGCATACCAACCGCGTTCATCCGCCATGCTTCACCTGCAGCAATGAGCGGGAAGAAGGCGACGGCCTTCGGGTATTCCCGGGCCAGCTGGAGGGTGCGGACAAGGGCGTGATCGCCTGCACCTGGACGCCGCATGCGTCATTCGCCGACAGCGAAGGACTGATCTCGACGGAGGTGGTCTGGGCGGCGCTGGATTGTCCAGGGTTCTTCGCCTGGATCGAGAAGGAAGGGCGTCATGGCGCGCTGCTGGGTACCATGACGGGAGAAATCCTGGCTCTGCCCAAGGCCGGTGAGGAATATGTCGTCCTCGCCTGGCCCATCGCCCGCGAAGGTCGCAAGGAAACGGCCGGCGTGGCGCTGATCGGCGCGGACGGTCGCGTCCTGGCCAGGGCGCATCAGGTCTGGATCATCATGGCACCACGACCGCCCGTCGTCGCATCGGCCACGGCCGAAATGTCTGCGAACTGAGCCTTGCGTCCGCGCCGTCCGGGTTCCAGAACCGCTGGCGCGGGGAGAATGCATTGATGCGTGCGGCTTCGGTCTCTGACTTCCGGGAAATGGCGCGGCGACGGCTGCCGAACATTTTCTTTGAGTACATCGACGGCGGGTCCTACGCCGAGGTGACCCTGGGCCGCAACGTGGCCGATATGGAGGCCATTTCGCTGCGCCAACGGGTCATGCGCGACATGACCAAACTGGACACTTCGATAGAGACACTCGGGCAGCACTTCAGAATGCCCGTGGGCCTGGCGCCTGTTGGCATGGCCGGGATGTATGCGCACCGGGGCGAGGTTCAGGCCTCACGGGCGGCGACGGCGGCGGGCTTGCCGTTCTGCCTTTCCACGGTCGGCGTCTGTTCGATCGAGGAGGTTGCGGCGACCGGTACTCCGCCGTGGTTCCAGCTCTATATGCTGAAGGACCGGGGCTACATGGCAGAGCTGGTGGCGCGGGCCAAGGCAGCCGGTTCGCCGGTGCTGGTGTTCACCGTCGACCTGCCGACGCCCGGAGCCCGCTATCGCGATACGCGATCAGGCTTTACCGGGGCGTCGCCGATGCGTTCTGCGCTTACCCAGCTCCGCGACGGCGTTACCCATCCGGCCTGGACCTGGGACCTGTTCGTCCGTGGCCGGCCGCATACTCTGGGGTCAGTGACGGGTGCGGTGTCGGATAGCAGACGTGTCACCGATTTCCTGTCCTGGGTCGGTCGCAACTTCGACCGTTCGGTGACGTGGAAAGACATCGATTGGGTTCGTCAGATCTGGGACGGGCCAATTGTGATCAAGGGCATCCTCGATCCCGCCGATGCGCGCGATGCAACAAAAGCCGGTGCTCAGGGTTTGATCGTGTCCAACCACGGGGGCCGCCAGCTGGACGGCGTGCTGTCGTCGGTGGTGGCGTTGCCGCGCATCGTCGATGCCGTCGGTGGTGACCTGGAGGTCTATATGGATGGCGGCATCAGGTCGGGGCTGGACGTGCTGAAAGCCATGGCCCTGGGCGCCAAGGCCTGTTTCGTTGGCCGCCCCTGGGCCTGGGCGCTGGGTGCGGGTGGTGAGAAACAGGTCGCCCGAATGCTCGAGATCATTAGTGCCGAGCTGGCAGTCGCCATGGTCCTTACCGGGTGCAAATCTGTCCGGGACGCCGGGCCTGACCTTCTGGATCGGTTGTGATCGCATGACCGATGCAATCTTGTCTGACAGGGCCCGCATGCGGCGAGGTGCGCTGGTTATGCTTGCACTGGTGGTCGCATTCCTGGGCCTGGGCGGCGCGATGCTGGCCGGGGTGCTGGACGACCTTGATCGCTACCTCATCCTGCAATTGCGCGGTGCGGGTGGCCTGGGAGATCCGGTCGGTTCATGGGGTGTCGAGGAAGCGGTGCGGGACCTTACGGCTATGGGTGGGACCACACTGATTGTCATCGTCACGGCTTCAGCCGGACTGTTCCTTCTGGCCCAGCAGCGTCGACGCCAGGCAGTGGTGATCGTCGGTGTGGTCCTTCTGGCGTCACTCACCAAGGAAGCTGCCAAGGCATTTTTTGACCGCGCCCGTCCGGATGTCGTTTCGCAAGAAGTCGTTGTCCAGTCCGCAAGCTTTCCCAGCGGGCACACGACCATGGCAACCGCGCTCTATCTCACGCTGGCGGTGCTGGCTTCGAGCTATGGGCTGTCGTCGCGCGGTCGGATGATTGCCTGGTACGTAGCCATCCTGCTGGCGGGCCTTGTCGGGTTCAGCCGGGTCTATCTGGGCGTCCACTGGCCCAGTGATGTGCTGGCGGGATGGTGCCTGGGCGCATTCTGGGCCGCCGCCGGATGGATCGTCCTGGGGTCGTCAGACAAAGCCGCTGAGGTCGGGTGATCGCCCATCCCAGCCTGAGACCCGCTCAAACGCGGCTCCGAGCGCCACCACCGAGGGTTCGTCTCCGGATTGACCCAGGATCTGCAAGCCTACCGGCAGGCCTTCGTCAGTCAGGCCACAGGGTACGCTGATCCCCGGCAGGTCGAGGTAGTTGGCGGCCCGGGTCAGGCGGCTGAGCGGCGAGGTGGTCTCGTCAATGCTGTCCATCGGCGGTGCCGGTATCGGGCAGGTCGGCGACAACAGACCGTCGTAGTCTTCCAGCCAGGCGTGGAAGGTTGCCTGATCCGCCACCCGCTGCAGATGCGCCTGCGCCAGGCGTTCGTCACTGATCTCGCGCCCGGCTTCGAAGCGACGCACGATCCAAGGGTCCATAAGGGCACCATAGCGCTCAATCCGGTCCCGCCAGATGCGAAAGCCTTCACCGGCCATCAGCAGCCCGTTCGGTGCAAACGATTGATCCAGGGCCTGGGGTGGTTCGACAATTTCCACCCGCAGGCCGGCGGCGCGGAGCCGGTCCAGGGCCTCAAGATACAGGCGCGCCACATCGGGGTGAAGTTCGCCCAAGCCCTCGATCGGCAGGGCCGCCAAGCGTCGACCGTGAACATCAGTGGACAGGGCCGCCTCGGCGTCGAACGGGTCCCGCGTGGCCGCCGCTCCGTCAGGTCCTGAGATCACCGCCAGCGCCCGCCCTGCGGTCGCGACGTCGCGCGCCAGTGTGCCCACGGTATCCAATGAGGGGCTGAGAGGGTGAACCCCCTCAAGGCTGACCAGGCCTCGCCCTGGCTTCAGGCCGACAACGCCGCAGATCGCGGCAGGAATGCGGACAGATCCGCCTGTATCACTGCCCAGAGCCGCATCGCAGCAGCCCGAAGCCACAGCAACAGCCGAGCCAGACGATGACCCCCCCGGCGCGCGATGCACTCTGGCGTCCCACGGGTTCCACGGCGCGCCTACCGCGCGATTGGTGCCCCATCCGCCATAGGCCAGCTCGACGGTCTGGGTCTTGCCGACCACGGTCCAACCGGCGTGGAGGAGGCGCTCGACGACGATGGCGTGGCGGACCGGGGCAGGGTCCAGCGGTACGCGCGCGCCGCCACCCGTGGGCACGCCGGCGATGTCGAACAGGTCCTTGATCGCCACCGTCGGGCCATCAACCTGATCACCCAGCAGCGGCGGGTCGAAAACCTGGACGAAGGCGTTCAGCTGCGGGTCAAAGCGGCGGATGCAGGCAAGGGCGGCGGCGGATGTCATCTCCCTCCCTTAATGGGGAGGGACCGCTCGCGAAAGCGAGCAGGGTGGAGAGGGAGGGGACAAAGTGCTGCGAAAAGCGGGTGGCTCTTTGGTCGCAGCGCCACGCCCGATCATGATTTCCCCACCCTGGCGGCTTTCGCCGCCTGTCCCTCCCCATTAAGGGAGGGAGGATGTCCGAAAATCTCTACGACCTGCTTGCCAGCCGCTTTCCGACGGATCGCACGAAGCCCTGCTTCCTGCTGAGTGACGGGACGGCCATCAGCTATGGTGCGCTGGAGTCCGGCGCGGCACACGTGGCGGGGCGCCTTGTCGCCGAAGGCGTGGAGCCGGGCGACCGTGTGGCGCTCCAGGCGGAAAAGTCGGCCGAGGGGATCATGGTCTACCTCGGCGCACTCAAGGCCGGTGCGGTGTTTCTGCCCCTGAACAGCGCCTACACAGCTGCCGAGGTCGACTATTTCCTGACCGACGCCGAGCCCAAGGTGTTTGTCACTGACCCGACGGCCTGGGTCGGCGACGCGGGGCGTCATCCTCCCCTGGAAGTCACCGTGACGCGCGACGCGGGCGATCTGGCCTGCCTGATCTACACCTCCGGGACCACGGGCAGGTCCAAAGGTGCCATGCTCAGCCACGGCAGTCTGGCGGCTAACGCGCTGGCGTTGCATGAGGCCTGGGGGTTCACGTCGCAGGATGTGCTGTTGCATGCCCTGCCGGTGTTCCACGTCCATGGCCTGTTCGTGGCCCTGCACTGCGCCTTGCTCAGCGGGTGCTCCATGGTGTGGTTGCCGAAGTTTGTGGACGCCGAAGTGCTGGCCGGCCTTGACCGCGCCACCGTGATGATGGGCGTGCCGACATTCTACACCCGGCTGTTGGCCAACCCCGATTTCACACGTGAAAGGGCCGACGGCGTGCGGGTGTTCATCTGCGGCTCGGCCCCGCTGTTGCCATCAACCTTTGCCGAATTCGAGGACCGGTCCGGCCAGCGCATCCTGGAACGCTATGGGATGAGCGAGGCCGTGATCATTACCACCAATCCGCTGGCGGGGGGGCGGCTGCCGGGGTCGGTGGGCTATCCGTTGCCGGGCGTCGATCTGCGGATCGGCGGTGGCGAGCAGACCGGCGTGATCGAAATCCGTGGCCCCAGCGTGTTCTCCGCCTACTGGCGCATGCCCGAAAAGACTGCTGAGGAGTTCACCTCGGATGGATACTTCATCACCGGCGATGTCGGCCGTCGAGATCCCGACGGCCGGGTCTGGATCTCCGGACGCGCCAACGACCTGATCATCTCAGGTGGATACAATGTCTATCCGAAGGAAATCGAACTTGTGTTCGATGAGTTCCCCGGCGTCGTCGAAAGCGCGGTGATCGGCGTGCAGCATCCGGATTTTGGCGAGGGTGTGGTCGCTGTGGTGCAGGGGCAAGGCGATGAAGCTTCCATGATCGCCGAAGCGCGCCACCAGCTGGCGGCCTACAAGACCCCCAAGCGCGTGGTGTTCCTGGACGAACTGCCGCGCAACGCCATGGGCAAGGTGCAGAAAAACCTTTTGCGCGAACGCTTTGCGGACCTTTTCGAAAGTTGAGTACTCGGGCAGTGTCCCGGCTTATCAAATCGGGAGACGTCAGATGGACCTGCAACTCAAGGGCAAGACTGCGGTGGTGACCGGCGGCACGCGTGGCATCGGGCGCGCCATCGCTGATTGCTTCGCGGACGAGGGGGCCAACGTCGCCATCTGTGCGCGCAACGCCGAACAGGTCGCCGACACCGTCAAGGCACTGGAGGCCAAGGGCGTGAAGGCGTTTGGCCAGGTTGTGGACATCGCCGATGGCCCGGCCCTGCAGGCCTTCATCACCAAGGCGGGCGAAACGCTGGGCGGGATCGACGTGCTGGTCTCCAACGCCAGCGCGCTGGTGCAGGGCAATGGCGAGGACGCCTGGAAGGCCATGTTCGAGATCGACATTCTGGGCGCTGTGCGCACCCTGGAGGCCGCCAGGCCGTTTCTGGAAAAGGCTGCGGCGGCCAACGGCGATGCGGCCTTCATCATCATCTCGTCCGTGTCGGCGGTCGAGACGGACAATCCGAATTCCTACGGCGCCATGAAGGCTGCCCTGATCCACTTCGCCAAAGGTGTGGCCCGCGAAGGCGCGCCCAGACAGTTGCGCTGCAACGTCGTATCTCCCGGCACGGTGTTCTTCGAGGGCGGCGCATGGGGTAATGTGAAGGTCGGCATGCCCGCTTTTTTTGATCAGATGATCAAGCGCAATCCAACGGGCCGCATGGCGACCCCGGAGGAAGTGGCCGCCGCGACGGTGTTCCTGGCCAGCCCCCGCTCGGCCTTCACGACCGGTGCGAACCTGCTGGTAGACGGGGCTATCTCGCGCAGAGCGAACTTCTGATCGCGGCGGACTTTAGCGTCAGCCGTCCATCGTCCGACGGGCACCGGGCCGGACGTCGCCCTGCTGTTTCTGGCGGTAGCGCGCGATGAAGATCGGGGCGGCGGCCATCACGACGCCGAAGGTGTCGGCCAGCACGTTCATGGGTGACAGCAGTTGGCCGGTGAGGCAGGGCGCAAGCTCGCTGAGTAGCACCACCCAGGCCGCAACCAATGGGATATCGGTCCGCCGCGCGAACGGCATCAAGAGATAGGCCAGGCTGGTCGCGGCATAGAACAAACCGAGACGTCCCAGCGTGGTGTCGCCGATGGACGTCATCGACAACGCCAGCACGACCGCGCCGATCATCAGGCCAACAGGCTTGTAGAGCCCCCGGGGTAGGGCAAGTGCGGGCAGACGGGTTGTGGCCTGGGTGATCATGTCGACTGGCGGTCTACCAGCGCACGGTCACTGCAGCCTTAACCGGCGTGGTTAGGGAACGGTTGCCGATCAGGCGCCGCCAGACCGCAAGAGCCCTTGCACCGGGGGCGGGGACGCGCTTTCAGGGGGCATGGACAAGTTGTTCTTTGATCTGCGCGCCACGCACAATCCTCACCGCTGGTTTCTGCCGGTGGTGCCCTCGATCTGTGTGGGGCCACCGGCCAGCCCGTTCATGTTCGGCGGTGTGGGCCTGGCCTCGGCGGTGGCGGCCATGGAGCGCACCTGCGGGCGGCCCTTGATCTGGGCGACGGCGCAGTACCTGTCGTTCGCCAAGCCTCCCTGCGTGGTTGATCTGGACGTCTGGACGCCGGTCGAGGGCAAGTACAACAGCCAGGCCCGCGTCATCGGCCACGTGGACGACAAGGAAATCATTACGGTCAATGCCGCGCTGGGCACGCGACCCAGCGAGCTGAGCGGTCAGTGGGCCGACAAGCCCGAGGCCCCGCCGCCGGAGGACTGCGACCCTGCTGACCACTGGCGCGCGGCCGAGGATGGGTTGCACAGCCGGATCGAGGTGCGGATCGCCAAGGGCCGCTATGGGCTGGACCGGATCGGGCGGCCCGAGGCCGATGGCCGGACCCTGTTATGGGCGCGGCCCCGCGAGGCGTTCGCCATCGACAGCACCATGCTGGCGATCTTCGCGGATTTCGTGCCGCAGGGCATCGGCAACGCGCTGGGCCAGAACGCCGGCGGCAACAGCCTGGATAACACCCTGCGGATTATCCGGATCGTGCCCACGGACTGGGTGCTGTGCGACATCCGGATCATGGGCGTGCATGGCGGGTTCGGGCATGGGTCGATGTATCTGTGGTCTCAGGATGGCCAACTGATGGCGACGGCCAGTCAGTCGCTGATCGTGCGTGTCCGCGACCGCCCGGAGGATCGTTGATCGCGTCATGATCGTGCCGATCCACGACGCCGGCGACCCGCGGCTGGAGCCCTACCGCAGTGTTCGGGAGCGCGATCTGGTGGGCCGCGACGGACTGTTCATTGCCGAGGGTCGCGTGGTGCTGGAAAAGCTTATCGCGACCCATCCGGAGCGGCTGGCCTCAGTGCTTCTGGCGGCGCACCGGGTGGACGGACTGGCCGACCTCCTGGCTGGATTGCCGATTGGGACGCCGGTCTTTTCTGCCGCACAGAGCGCCATGGACGAGGTCGTGGGATTTCCCATTCATCGCGGTATTCTGGCGCTGGGCCGGAGACCTGATGTCAGGGCGACGGACCTGCTCGCGGGACTGCCTCCGAACGCCCTGGTTGTTGGACTGATCGGGATCGCCAACCATGACAACATGGGCGGCATTCTCCGCAATGCGGCCGCTTTCGGCGTCGACGCAGTCCTGCTGGACGACAGTTGCTGCGACCCGCTCTATCGCAAGGCGATCCGGGTCAGTGTTGGCGCGGCCCTGACCCTGCCGATCACCCGGGCCGGGCCGGCCGATGCGCTGGTTGAAGTCCTGATCACCTCAAAATTCGAGATCGTGGCGCTGTCACCGGCGGGAGATCTGGACCTCGACGATCTGGACCCAAGTTCCCGCACGGCTATCCTGCTTGGCGCGGAAGGGCCAGGTCTCCCCGCATCGATCCTGGCGCGTGTCCGGTCTGTCAGGATCGATATGGCCGGCGGATTCGACTCACTGAACGTTGCCACCACCAGCGGCATCGTCCTGCACCGCGTCAGGCGAAGGCCAGCCAGCGGCCTGCCGCCGCCGTCATGACCCAGACCAGGATCGCAGCGAACGCCATTGCCTTGGTGAACGGGCCACCGTTTGCGCCGCGACCAGAGCTGACCGCGTGCATTATGGCAGCGCCCAGAATCCATGCCACAAACCCCCAGGCGAAGGCTTTGTTGGTGGGATCCAGGTTTGCGTAGTCATCCGCTTTGAACACGATGTGCGTCATGACCTGCTGCGCCACGATCAACAGGACCGCGCCGGAAAGATAGACGATCCGCGTCAGCCCGCGCGTGGCGTAGGCTACGATCAGGCCGGCTGCGAAAATCACGTGCCATAGGCCCGGATTGGCCAGCTTGGCCGACAGGAAGACCCAGATCGCGACGGCGAAAACCGCCAGCCCGACGACCGCAGACACGCGCGAAGCGCCACTCAGGTCTCCATCGTTGCGGCTCGCCGGAAGCGTGACCCCATAAGTCATGATGATCCCTGCCAGCAGTCCAACCATCTTGGCCGAGAACGCCTCGGATGCATAAAGCCGCTCAGCGTTTGACGCGCCAATCAACAGGCCGGTCACGATGATGCCGATCACCCCGATATGCACCCAGACACTCAGGTTCCGGTGCATCTCCCGCGGCGTCTCGTCGGTCAGGCCTACCCCGATCAGGCGCAGATTTAGCAGGATACTTGAGCCGCCAAGCACCACCAGGGCCAGCAGATGGCCAACCTCGAACTGCGCAAAGTATGGCTTGACCAGTGCGCCAGGAAATACGTCGTCGAGATTGGCGACCCAATCGACCAGATGTGGAAAGAAATCCTGCGGGGCCATCGTCATAGCGGCATCCCCTTCAGGTTGACGGCACCGGTCTCCGAGCTCTGGCACTCCTGCACGGCATTAGCCCAGTCGGGCAGGGCCTTGCCGCAATTGTACCAGTCATAGGCGATGAACCGGCCGAAGGTGATGATCAGGATCCAGGACAGGATCGAGATCATGGCCGACAGCCGCACCTTGGTCGGCGGCCGCTCCAGCGTGTCCCAGTCAGCGATGTTCCGCTGCACCCGGAAGTGAAAGATCATGATGTTGATGGCCGCGATGACCAGAAACACCAGTTTCAGCCGAAACCAGACATTGTGGTAATAAAGCAATGGCTTGGCATAGAATAATGCGACGCCGGTTGCGATCATGAGCACCAGCCCGAAAATCGTGAGTGGCAGGATGCGGTCGCTGATCACCGAGACCGGCGTACGTTTGAACGATGCACC
>JANORH010000487.1:0-2170 GCA_031415215.1 Alphaproteobacteria bacterium
AACCTGGCCCGGCTGGAAGCCCGCCCTATCGCGACCCTGAGCCTCGAGGCCCAGGAGCGGCATGAGCGCCGCGAGCGCGTGCATCGCGACGACTGATCTATTTGCTACCGCAGGGTTGCGGCCAGTTATTCACAAGTGAAGTGTTTAGACTATATATGCTCAAAGTGAGCATTACTCCGGACCGGAGCTTGACGTGACCCAGGCATTTCACTCGATCCACACCCACGGCTTTGTGCGCGCGGCGGTCTGTACGCCGGCGGTGATCCCCGGCGACCCGGGGTTCAATGGGTTGGAAACCCTGCGGCTGGCGCGCGAGGGTGATGCCAGGGGCTGCGACCTGATGCTGTTCCCGGAGCTGGGGATTTCGGCCTACGCCATCGATGACCTGTTCATGCAGGACGCGCTGCTGCGGCGGGTCGAGGCCGAGATCGGTGCGTTGGTCACCGCCAGTACGACCCTGAAACCGGTGCTGATCGTCGGGGCACCGCTGGCGCACAACGGCCGGCTGTATAACTGCGCGGTGGCCATCTCGTGTGGTCGGATACTGGGCGTGGTTCCGAAAAGTTTCCTGCCCAACTATCGGGAATATTACGAGAAGCGCTGGTTTGCGCCGGGCGTTGGCGTCGTTGGCCTTGAGATGGTGCTGGGCGGTCAGAGCGTGCCGTTCGGAACCGATCTGGTGTTTGCTGCCGACGACCTGGCCGACTTCGTTTTTCACCTGGAGATCTGCGAGGATTTCTGGGCCCCGCAGCCGCCGTCGACTGCGGGAGCCATGGCCGGCGCGCTGATCCTTTGCAACCTGTCGGCGTCCAACATTGTCGTGGGCAAGGCCGATGACCGCGAACTGCTGTGCGCTTCGCAATCCACCCGCTGCATGGCGGCCTATCTCTATTCTGCGGCAGGCCCCGGCGAGAGCACGACGGATCTGGCATGGGACGGTCAGGCCTCGATCCATGAACTGGGCCGCCGACTGGCCCTGACCGATCGTTTTCCGACGTCGTCCCAGGTGGCCATCGCCGATATTGATGTCGAACGCATGCGCCTGGAGCGGATGCGGACGCCGACGTTCAACGATGCCGCCGTTGCCGCGGGCCATCCCGAGCGGACGTTCCGGCGTGTCAGGTTTGCCCATCAGCCGACGTTTGAGGACATCGGCCTGATCCGCCCGCTGGATCGGTTTCCGTTCGTGCCCGACGATCCGGCCCGCCTCGACAAGGACTGCTACGAGGCCTTCAATATCCAGGTCCAGGGCCTGACCAAGCGCATCCAGGCGACGAAATCGAAGCATCTGGTGATCGGGGTGTCCGGCGGGCTGGACTCGACCCATGCTCTGATCGTCGCCGCCAAGGCGTTCGATGCGGTGGGGCTGCCGCGCGAGAACATCCTGGCCTTCACGCTGCCGGGCTTTGCCACCAGCGACGGCACCAAGGCCAACGCCTGGGCCTTGATGCGCGGCATTGGCGTGACGGCCGAGGAAATCGACATCCGCCCGACCGCGCGGCTGATGCTGCAGGAGATCGGCCATCCGTTTGCGGATGGCGAGCCGGTCTATGACATCACGTTTGAAAACGTACAGGCGGGCCTGCGCACCGACTATCTGTTCCGGCTGGCCAATCAGCGGAACGGCTTTGTGCTGGGCACCGGCGACCTGTCGGAACTGGCGCTGGGCTGGTGCACCTATGGCGTCGGCGACCAGATGAGCCACTACAACGTCAACAGTGGCGTGGCCAAGACGCTGATCCAACACCTGATCCGCTGGGTGGTGAAGACCGGCCAGTTCGACCACGGGGCCAACGCCACCTTGCTGTCGATCCTGGGCACCGAGATCTCGCCGGAACTGGTGCCCGCAGACGCCACCGGGGCCATCCAGAGCACGCAGGCCAAGATCGGGCCGTACGAGTTGCAGGACTTCAACCTGTTCCACATCACCCGCTTTGGGCTGCGACCGTCGAAGGTTGCGTTCCTGGCCTGGCACGCCTGGCACGATGCGGCGAAGGGTCAGTGGCCGGAGAACTTCCCGGATGAGGCGCGCAACGCCTACGATCTGGCGACCATCAAGAAGTGGCTGGGCCTGTTCCTGTTCCGCTTCTTCGAGATCAGCCAGTTCAAGCGCTCGGCCATGCCCAACGGGCCAAAGGTGATCTCGGGCGGCGCGCTGTCGCCGCGGGGC
>JANORH010000488.1:0-6163 GCA_031415215.1 Alphaproteobacteria bacterium
GGTGAACCCTGTTCGACCCAATGCACCACCGTCTTGATTTCGGCTGGCGTCAGGCTCTTGTCGTCGGCCCATTTGCTGACGTGGGTGTCGACGTTCCAGGGTGGCATCCGGTCCGTACGCAGCACTTCACGGATCATCGGCGAGAAGCCTTTGACCATCTCGTAGTTGGTCATGGCAAAGGGACCGATGCCGCCCTCGACGTGGCAGGCGACGCACTTCTTTTCCAGAATGGGCGCCACATCCTTGACGTACGAGATGCGGGTGGCGGCCACCTTGGCGCGCTCCGGGAAGTCGATCAGGCAGCCGGGGCTCATCCGGGTGGCTGCCATGGCGGGGCGGCCGGCCAGCACGGCCTCGATAGCGTCAGCGGCCCAGGGGTGATCGGCGTTGGCCTTCTGGGTGCCGTAGTCCATCCGGTCGTCCATCGGGCCGCGATAGGCGATCTTCCAGGTCTTGGGGTCGATCACGAAGAACTCGGCCGTCCGCGTCACACCCAGCTGCTCGCCGACCAGCTGATTGCGGTCCATCAGCACCGGAATATCGATGCCGAAGTCCGCCTTTTCCGCCGCGATGGCGTCACGGCCATCCTGGAGATTGGAGTTCAGCATCAGGAAATGCACGCCCTCACCGCCGTACCTGGCCTTCAGCGCCTTGAGGTGCGGGGTCAGGTTGCGGGCGATCGGACACCCGTTGCCGGTGGTGACGATCACAATCGCCTTGGCGTCGGTCATCCGATAGAGCTCGTGGCCCATGAAGTCGGTGTCCGACAGCATGAAATAGTCGATGGTGGTCGGCGCAGGTCGAGCTGCGACCTGCTCGGTCGCCGCCGCCGGCGTTGCGGATGACAGAGCATTGGGTGGCGAACCATCGGTGGTGCAGCCAAACAGCAGGACCGTCGCGGCCGTGGTCGCCAAGGCGGACAAGAGCGCCTTCGTCATGTTGATATCCCTCCCGGATGCGGCAAGCAGGCGCGAACCCGAGAGTTCGCAACCCTGCGATAGTGCGTTATGCGAGTTAATATCTCAGCACGCCGCCGTTTCATCATTATTTCTAGTCAATGTTTGCTGGGCAGCCTGTTGGTCCCGGCGACAGGCCGACGCCTGACGCAATCTGCGGCAAGACTTGGCATCACTCGCTCGCTCGGCCATTGTTCCGGCTTGTTGCGGGGATGGCCATGAGCTTCGTCACACGTCGCAAGCCCGTCGAGGCTGAAGCCCGCGGACCCGGCAGCCACCACCTGAAGCCGACGCTGGGCTGGCCGCAGCTGACGGCGCTGGGGGTCGGCGCGATCATCGGCACCGGCATATATACCTTGATCGGTGTTGGCGCAGGCCAGGCGGGGCCGGCGGTGATCCTGTCCTTCGCCATCGCGGGCGCGGTCTGCGCCTTTGCCGCGCTCTGCTATGCCGAGATGGCGACGCTGATGCCTCAGGCGGGGTCGGCCTATACCTATTCCTATGCCGGTATGGGCGAGTTGATCGGCTGGATTATCGGCTGGAGCCTGATCCTGGAATACACCGTGGTCTGTTCCGCCGTGGCAGTGGGCTGGTCCGGCTATGCGCAGGGTTTTCTGGTCAGCCACGGCTGGGGCTTGCCGCAGGCGCTGGCGGCTGGGCCGTGGGACGCAAATCCCGGGCTTATCAACCTGCCGGCGGTGGCGATCACATTGGCGGTCACCGGCCTGTTGCTGGTGGGTACGCGTGAGAGTGCTACGATCAATTTCTATCTGGTGATTTTCAAGGTCGTGGCCCTGGCGGCCTTTGTCGCGCTCACCCTGCCCGGCTTTGACGAAACGAACTTCCAGCCGTTTATGCCGTTCGGGTTCAGCGCTCACATCATCGATGCCCAGGGCACCAAGACCGGCGTAATGGCGGCGGCTGCCGTGATCTTCTTCGCCTTCTATGGATTCGACGCCATCTCGACGGCGGCGGAAGAGGCGAAGAACCCGGCCCGCGACCTGACCATCGCCATCCTGGGCTCAATGCTGGCCTGCGCGGCGATCTATATGTTGGTGGCGACTGCCGCCCTGGGTGCCATGCCCTTCGATGTGTTTGCCAGGAGCCCTGAGCCGCTGGCGTTCATCCTGCGGGAGAAAGGCTATCCGTTGGTGGCGGTGTTGATTGCTGCGGCTGCCGTCATCGCCCTGCCGACTGTGATCATGGCCTTCATGTTCGGGCAGAGCCGGGTGTTCTTTGCCATGTCCCGCGATGGTCTGCTGCCCCGGGGGTTGTCAGCGGTGAATGCGCGCGGGGTGCCCGCTGCCGTCACGATCCTTACCGGCGTTTGCGCCGCCGCCATGGCAGGCGTTCTGCCGCTGAAATTCATCGCCGAAGTCGCCAATGCCGGGACCCTGGCGGCCTTCATCGCGACAGCGCTGGCGATGATGGTCCTGCGGGTTCAGCGCCCTGAGCTGGTCCGTCCATTCAAGACCCCGCTCTGGTGGGCAGTCGGGCCGCTGGCGATCTTCGGATGTCTCTATCTGTTTTCCAGCCTGGCCGGGATCACACAGGTGATGTTCGTGATCTGGAACGTGGTCGGAGTGGCGGTCTATCTGGCCTATGGGCGCACGCGCAGCCGCCTGGTAGGCGGGTAGGTCAATCGGCGGTTTTGAGTTCCGCTACGATATCCGCCATCGCCGCCTGCCAGGTACGCGGGGTGACGCCAAACGCGTGCTCCAGCCGCGTCAGGTCCATGGTGGCACGCAGGGGACGCCGCGCCGGGGTGACATAGTCGGCGGTTTTTTGACCGGCCACGTCCGGCGCATCGGCTCCAAGGGCCTCGGCAAAGATCGCCTCGGCGAACCCACGCCAGGTCACCTCGCCGGCATTGGCAAAGTGGACGGTTCCGAACACCGGAGCTCCTGCCTTGGCCGTCGCTAGCCGAGGGGCTTGGCTCAGGATGAAATCGGCCAGATCCGCCGCCGACGTGGGCCGCCCCATCTGGTCATCCACCACTTTGAGCGGGTTGCCGGCCGCCGCCACCCGCAACATCGTCTTGATGAAGTTCTTGCCGTGGGCCGAGACCACCCAGGATGTTCGGATGGTTAGCGCGCGGGGGCTGGCGGCGGCCACAGCCAGCTCGCCTTCCAGCTTGGTGGCGCCATAGGTGTTCAGCGGGTTAGTCGTTGCGTCCTCGGCGTAGGGTGCGCCTCCGTCGCCATCGAACACATAGTCGGTCGAGATATTGACCAGCGCCGCGCCGGTCCGGGCGCAGGCGGCGGCGATAGCGCCCGGCGCCAGAGCATTAACCGCCCGGGCCAGCTCGCGCTCGGTCTCGGCCAGATCGACGGCGGTGTAGGCCGCCGCGATCACCACCAGGTCCGGCTTGAGGTCCTCGACCTTGCGCGCAGCCGCGGCTGGATCGGCCAGGTCGCAGTCGGCGCGAGACAGCGCGGTGAGGGTTACGTCGTGCCTGGATGCCTGGCGCAGAAGTTCCGTCGCCAGCTGGCCGGTGGTTCCGAATTGCAGGATCTTGAGGCTCATGCGGCCCTCATAACGCGAAACGAAAACCTCTCAAGACCCACCGCAATGCGATTGGGGAGGCGCGCCGTCCCTAGAATCGGTATGTGAACATCTGTCACCGGGCCTTGGACCCCGTTGTGCGCTATTCAGGGGAACGGTTGTGGTGGCGGGAACAGACGGGATGCGGCAGCCGGGGGGACCGCCCGGCGCGGGCCCTCGCCGGGGTCCAGACCTGACGACCGGGCCGATCGGCAAGACCCTGATCCTGTTCGCGCTGCCGGTCATGGGCTCGAATATACTGCAATCGGTGAACGGCTCGGCCAACGCCATCTGGGTCAGCCATGTGCTGGGCGAGTCGGCGCTGACCGCCATCTCCAATTCCAATCAGATCTTTTTCCTGATGATGGGCGCGATGTTCGGCATGAGCATGGCGGCCAACATCATGATCGGCCAGGCTATCGGGGCGGAGGACCGGGCGCTGGCCACCCGCGTCGTCGGGACAGCCACGCTGTTCTTTCTGGTGATATCCGTCGTGGTCGGCATCGCGGGCTTTACACTGACACCCGCCATCCTGGCCGGCATGGGTACGCCCGGTGGCGCGCGCGAGCTGGCGACTGCGTACCTGAGGATCATCTTCGCCGCGATCCCGATCCTCTACTTTTTCACGTTCCTGATGATGGGCCAGCGGGGCGCGGGAGACTCGCGCACGCCGTTCTACTTCGCGCTGATCGCCGTGGTTTTTGAGATGAGCCTGAACCCGCTCCTGCTGATCGGGGTGGGGCCGTTTCCCCGGATGGGCATTGTCGGTTCGGCCACAGCCAGCCTTGTCGCCCAGGGCACGACCCTGGCGGTCATGATCGCCTACCTCTATCGCAAGAAAAGCGTTCTGGTGCTGACCCGGGCAGAATGGCGCGCCTTCCGGCCGGACTTCGAGGTCGCCAGGGGGCTGCTGTTCAAGGGCTTGCCGATGGCCTTCCAGATGATGGTCATCAGTCTGGCTGCGGTCACCATGATGAGTTATGTGAACGCCTATGGCGTGACGACCGCAGCGGCCTATGCCGCCGCCGTTCAGGTCTGGACTTATGTGCAGATGCCGGCCATGGCGCTGGGTGCCGCCGTCTCGTCCATGGCGGCCCAGAATGTGGGTGCCGGCAACATGGACCGGGTCGGCAAGATTGCCGGGGTCGGGGTGCTCTATGCGGCGATCTTCTCGGCCATCCCGATTGTGCTGATCTACCTGCTGGACCCGTACATCCTGCGGGCCTTCCTGCCCGCTGGCAGCCCGTCGCTGCCGATCGCCATCCACATCAATTCCATCGTGCTCTGGGGTTTCATTCCCTTTGGTATGGCCTTCATCTTCACCGGCATCGTGCGTTCGACGGGCGCGGTGTGGCCGCCGCTGATCGCGATGGTGATCGCGCTGTGGGGTGTGCGCGTGCCGCTTGCCAACGCTCTGGAGCCGATGCTGGGCGCAGACGCGATCTGGATCAGTTTTCCGGCCGGCAGCGTCGTCACCGTCGTGCTGGCCGGGGCCTACTATCGCTGGGGCGGCTGGCGGACGTCGCGGATGCTCCACACCCGCCCGCATGGCGACGCGGTCGATACTGGCATGGCACCACCTTCGGGCGTTGAGGCGACCGAGGCCACGGTCGAGGCGGCTAGCCGTATGTCTCCATCAACGCCGAGTAGGCCAGGGTCCTGAGCTCGCGCCGGATCGGGTAGGAGGACGACGGCAACAGCTGGGTCATGAACACGGCGGTCACCTGTTCCAGCGGGTCGCACCAGAAGGCGGTTGACGCGGCGCCACCCCAGTAGAATTCGCCCTGGCTACAGGGGATCAGGGTTTGCGGCGGATCGAACACGACGGCGACGCCCAGACCGAAACCCACGCCCGCATTGGTGCTTTCCGAGAACAGCGAGCGCGACAGCTCGGTCAGGTCCTGGCCGCCCGGCAGGTGGTTTGACGCCATCAGGTCGACGGTCTTGGGCGCGAGAATCCGTGCGCCGTCCAGTTCGCCGCGGTTGGTCAGCATGGTGGCGAAGAGCAGGTAGTCCGCTGCGGTACCTACCAGCCCGCCGCCGCCGGACAACAGCTTCGGCGGGGCGAGGTAGAGGCTCTTCGTCGGGTCGTCCTGCAGCTTCATCTTGCCGCCGGGTGCCGCCTCATAGCAGGCAGAGAAGCGGGCGCGCTGGTCCTCGCGGACGTGGAAACCCGTATCGACCATTTTCAGCGGATCAAAGATGCGTTCCTGCAGCGCCTGATCCAGCGGCTTGCCGGATACTTTCTGCACCAGGTATCCCACCACGTCGGTGGAGACGGAGTAGTTCCAGGCTTCGCCGGGCGAGAACTCCAGCGGCAGCTTGGCCAGCATCTGGATCATCGCCTCCAGATCGTGCTCGCCATGCATGGCCTCGAGCTTGAGTTTGCGATAGGCGGCGTCGACATTGGTGCGGTTCTGGAAGCCGTAGGTCAGGCCGGACGTGTGGCGCATCAGATCGACCACCTGCATGGGCCGGGCGGGCGGCGTGGTCAGCCAGGGGCCGACGCCGGCGGAGAACACACCCAGGTTCGCCCACTCCGGAATGTGTTTGGCCACCGGATCATCCAGCGCGATCAGGCCTTCTTCGACGAGCGTCAGGAGCGCGACGCAGGCCACCGGCTTGGTCATGGAATAGAGGCGATAGACACTGTCCTCGGCCAG
>JANORH010000489.1:0-3177 GCA_031415215.1 Alphaproteobacteria bacterium
AGCCTGGACCAGATGCTGGCGCGGATGGACATCATCTCGGTGCACTCGCCGCATACGCCAGCCACCTACCACCTGCTGTCGGGCCGCCGCCTGAAGCTGCTGCAGAAACACGCCATCCTGATCAATACCGCGCGCGGCGAAATCATCGACGAGACGGCGCTGGCCGACTTGCTGGCCTCAGGCGGCATTGCCGCGTGTGGGCTGGATGTTTTCGAGCAGGAACCGCGGATCAATCCCAAGCTTCTGAAAAACCCCAACGCCGTGCTGCTGCCCCACATGGGCTCTGCCACCGTCGAAGCCCGCGTCGAGATGGGCGAAAAGGTGATCATCAACATCAAGGTCTGGATGGACGGCGAACGGCCACCGGACCGGGTGTTGCCGCAGATGCTTTAGGCGGCCGCGCCGACGCAAGATTGGCAGCGGCGGGCGGAACAGGTTAAGCCGGGCCATGGCCGCGCAATCTGCCTCCGGGCACAAAACCATCATTGCCCCCTCGATCCTGGCGGCGGACTTTGCGCGCCTGGGCGAGGAGGTCCGCGCCATCGAGGCTGCTGGTGCCGATTGGGTGCACGTTGACGTCATGGACGGTCACTTTGTGCCCAACATCACGCTGGGTCCGGACATCGTGAAGTCCCTGCGTCCCCACGCGAAAATCCCGTTCGACGTCCATTTGATGATCTCGCCGGCGGACCCCTATCTGGAAGCTTTCCGGGCCGCCGGGGCTGACTTGATCAGCGTCCACCCCGAGGCCGGGCCGCACCTGAACCGCACACTGAAGCGCATTCGCGAACTTGGGGCCAAGGCCGGGGTGGTGTTCAATCCATCGACAGATCCCTCGGTGATACAGTGGATGATGGACGAGGTGGACCTGATCCTGGTCATGTCTATCAACCCCGGGTTCGGCGGCCAGACGTTCATGCATTCACAGCTGGCGAAGATCACGGCTCTGCGGGCCATGATCGAGGCCACCGGACGCGACATCCCGCTGGAGGTTGACGGCGGCGTGACCCCGGAGAGCGCGAAGCTTTGCATCGCCGCCGGGGCGACGGCTTTGGTGGCAGGTACGGCGGTGTTCCGTGGCGGGGCAGAGCACTACGCCGCCAACATCTCCGCCTTGCGCGGCTGAAGGGCGGGGGATGGCGGGACTCCAGGTGCTGCGCCGTCTGCCCGGTCGCTATCTGGCGACGGCGGCGGTCGTGGCCATGGGCCGTACGCTCTGCGAAGAGTGGCGCGCCTCAGATCCTCATCGCTGGCTGACCGAGCGCCCGCGACCCGAGGGATTTGCCCTGCAGCCGGTAGATCGACGTCCCACGGATCCAGACACCGGGCACCTCATCCTGGCCGGCACCTTTGCTTTGGCTAACGCGACCATGACCGTAGGTGTCGGCGGGAACCCTTGGGATCGCGCCTGCCCCACACGCGCCTTTGCCGAAGCCCTGCACAGCTTCGGCTGGTTGCCGGGTCTGGTGGCTGCGGGGCCGGATGGGGCGGCGGAAGCCCTGCGTCTGGTGCTGGAGTGGCGGCGGCTGTTCGGGCGCTGGAACCTCTTTGTCTGGGACCCGTCGATCATGGCGCGACGGGTGTTCCACCTGGCCTGCGTCGGGCCCACCCTGACGGCGCGCGCCTCGGATACGGAAACCCTGCAAATCGCGGCCGATCTGGCGCGACAGGCGCGTGATTTGCTGGGTCCTGCCGACCTGGCCGACGCAGCGGACCGGGCCGTTGCGGCAGCCGTGGCGGGTGTCGCGTTAAGCGGGTCGGCCGGCGAGCGGCTTCTGGAGCGTGCCCTGGTCAGACTGTCCAGGGCACTGCCACGCACGGTCGCCCCTGACGGGGCCCACGCCTCACGGCAGGCCTCGGCGGCGCTGGAATTGCTGTTCAGCCTGGAAACCCTGGATGAGGCCATGATCCAGCGGGGTTTGGCCGCTCCGGATACTGTGCAGCGCGCCATCGACCGGCTGGCGGTCGCGGTGCGGTTCTTCACCCTGGCCGACGGCAGCCTGGCGACAGGACATGGCGGCGTCGAGCGGGATGCAACCTATGTGGCTGCCGTTCGAGCTCTTGATGAAGCCGTGGATCGGCCGATGCCCCGTGAGCTGGGTGGCTATCAACGAATGGAGTCGCGCCGCCTTCAGGTGATCGCCGACACCGCGCCGCCGCCGGCAGGACCCTGGAGCCTTTCTGGCGCAGCCTCGCCGCTGGCCATGCAGGTGCTGGCGGGTGGGCGACGCCTGATCGATCTCGACGCCGGGCGGCGCCTCGACGCTGCCTCGACGGTGCAGGTGGAAGCGCGCGACCTCAGTCGACCGATCACGGGCCTCGCGGCGCGTGTCCTTGGGCCCCGACTTGCCGAGCTGGACGCTGTGGTCGAAGTTCAACGTCACGAGGCACCCGGCGCCGTCTGGCTGGACCTGGCGCACCACGGCTGGAACCGGCGCTACGGACTGATGCACCAGCGTCGTCTGTATCTCGACCTCGAGGCTGGTGACCTGCGGGGCGAGGACCGGCTGACGCCGACGGCCCGGGCACAAGGCCCCGACGGTCGACATTTTGTCGCCTACACCCTGCGGTTCCAGCTGCATCCCGGCGTGCGCGCCCTCGTCGCCCAGGACCGTCGTAGCGTCCTGCTGCGGGCGGACGGCGTTCAGGAAGGCTGGGTTCTGCGCAACGATGTACTGGACATCGCCATTGAGCCGGGGCCCCGCACCGGGCGACCGGCGCTGCAACTGGTGTTGAGCGGCCTTCGGCGCGCGGACTCTGGCGCTCGCGTCAGGTGGCGTCTGTCCCCGGCGCGGACACCTCTTGCCGCGCGGCCGCTGCCCTCCATGCGGCGGGTGGATTTGATGGACGACGTGTCGTCCCGCGTTGACGGGCTTCAGCGGTAAGCCTAATCCCGGCCTATCCTGCGTAACTGGCGATTTGAAGGTGGGCGACCACCGGGGAGCGTGGGGGACCATACCTGCCGCTCGCCTGGGCTCCCTTCAATCCTGAAGCCCGGAGTCTGCCATGCCCGCCGCCCCCGATTTCCCGCCTGCGCCTGACAAGGTGGTTGTCCGCCGAGCCCTGTTATCTGTGTCCGACAAGACCGGTCTGGTGGAGGCCGCGCGCACCCTGGCGGGCCTCGGTGTCGAACTGGTCTCGACCGGCGGCACGGCCAAGGCCATCGCCGACGCGGGC
>JANORH010000490.1:0-4472 GCA_031415215.1 Alphaproteobacteria bacterium
GTCGAGCCTCCGGCGGCGATGGCCTCGGTAAGAATGGCCTTGATCGCCGGGACCAGGACCGCCAGCCGCGCCAACGAGACCTTGCCCGCCGCCTTGAACGGCGAAATCCGGGCGCGGTTCAATGCCTCACAGACATAGATATTGCCGAGCCCTGCGACGGTCCGCTGGTCCAGCAACAGCGTCTTGGACCCCTGTTTGCGCCCGGCGAATGCCGCCTTCAGATGCGCAGTGTTGAAGGCGTCGGACAGCGGCTCCGGCCCCAGACCAGCGAACCAGGGGTGTTGCTCCAGGGCCGCCGTGTCGATCAGCGACATGTAGCCGAACCGGCGGGGATCATAATAAGTTACCCGGTCGCCGGCCTCGGTCTCGAACACGATGTGGGCATGCTTGGGGTTGAGGTCCGGGGCGTAGTGGAACTCGCCGGGGCGCGTCTGGCCTTCCGGTCGGGTGATTTCGAAGCGGCCACTCATGCCCAGGTGCATGACGAGGGTCATCTGACGATCCAGCCGGCCCAGCAGGTACTTGGCGCGGCGTTCCAGCGTCACGATGGTAGCCCCTGTCAGGATCTGGACGAAGTCCGTCGGTAGCGCGAAGCGCAGATCAGGCCGCCGCGCCTCAACGCGGGCAAGCCGCACGCCTTCCAGGACTGGCGCGAGGCCGCCGCGTACAGTTTCGACTTCAGGTAATTCGGGCATGGGTCGCTGGCTTGGCACGGCACTGCTGGCGCGCCAAGGGCTCTCCCGCTATGAGCACATCATGACGGGACCATCCGCTTCCTTTGGCTTCCGCGATGTCGACGCCTCGCAAAAGGCCGGCCTCGTCAGGGGCGTGTTCGACCGTGTGGCGGGCCGCTATGATCTGATGAACGACCTGATGAGCGTGGGCGTGCACCGGCTCTGGAAGAACGCCGTCGCCGCGCGCCTTAATCCCCAGCCGGGCGAGACCATTGTCGACTGCGCGGGCGGCACCGGCGACATGGCGCGGCGGTTCGCGAAACTGGCGCGGCGGGCGCAACTGCGGCGCGGCGGTGCCGACGCAAAGATCTTCGTGGTCGACTACAATGCCGAGATGATCGCCGCGGGTCGCGAACGCGGCGGCATGCCCGAAATCACCTGGACCGTCGGCGACGCCCAGCGCCTGCCGCTGCCAGACGCCACCGCCGACGCCTACGTCATCAGCTTCGGGATCCGCAATGTCACAGACATCCCGGGTTCCTTACGTGAGGCGCGCCGGGTGCTGAAGCCTGGCGGGCGGTTCCTGTGCCTGGAGTTCTCACGACCGGTCACCGAGGCGCTGCGCAAGGCCTATGATGCCTGGTCCTTCGGGGTGATCCCGGAGATCGGGGCCCGGGTCGCGAACGACCGCGACGCCTATCAGTATCTGGTAGAAAGCATCCGGCGCTTCCCTGACCAGCAGTCGTTCGCAAAGCTGATCAGTGAGGCGGGGTTCGCCCAGGTGGGTTGGACCAACTTCACAGCCGGTGTCGCGGCGCTCCACACCGCGCGGGCGATCTAGGGGCACATGGCTGCGATCGGTGCCTATCTGCGGCTGTTCGGCGCGGTCTGGACGTTGACCCGAAATGACGCCCTGCTGCCGGTCGAGGCTGACCCCTACTATCCCCCGGGTGTTCGCGTGCTGGGCCGGGCCTTGCGGCTGTTGGCCGCCAGGCGGTCGGGTCGACCGGGCGAACGCATGGCGCGGTCTCTCAAAACCCTGGGTCCGGTCGCGATCAAGGTCGGGCAGTTGCTGTCCACGCGCGGGGATATCTTCGGGCCCGTGTTCGCCGAAGACCTTGGCCACCTCAAGGACCGGCTCGCGTCTTTCCCGCTTGGGCAGGCGCGCATCGAAGTCGAGCGGGAACTTGGACGACCGATTGAGGCGGTGTTTCAGACGTTCGGTGAACCGGTGGCTGCCGCCTCGCTGGCCCAGGCGCACGAGGCCACCTTGCTGGATGGCCGCCGGGTTGCGGTGAAGGTGTTGAGGCCCGGGATTGCGCAGCGGGTCGAAGCCGACTCCGAGGTGCTGCGGCTGGCGGCGCGACTGGTCGAGCGATGGGCACCCCTGGCACAGCGGCTTCAGCCCGTGGCCCTGGCCACGACCGTAATCCGGGCGACGGAACTGGAACTTGACCTGCGCCTGGAAGCGGCCGGTGCGGATGAGCTCGCCGGGATCATGGCGGCAGACGGCTATATGGCGGCCCCGAAAGTGATCTGGGATGGCGTGGGAAAGCGCTGCCTCACCATGGAATGGGCCCAGGGCATGGCGTTGTCCGACGCGGCGGCGCTGGAGCAGCCTGGCCTGGACCGCAAGGCGCTCGCCGACAATCTCACCCGCGCCTTCCTGGCACAGGCGCTGGATCACGGTGTGTTCCATGCAGACCTGCATGAGGGCAACCTGTTCGCCACAGCGCCGGACAAGATCTTTGCCGTCGATTTCGGGATCATCGGCCGGCTGGGCGCGACAGAGCGGCGGTATCTGGCGGAGATCCTGTGGGGTTTCCTTCGGCGCGATTACATTCGGGTCGCCCAGGTGCATTTCGACGCCGGCTATGTGCCTGCCCACCATAGCGTCGCGGCGTTCGCCCAGGCGCTGCGGGCGGTTGGCGAGCCGGTGTTTGGCCGGTCGGCCAACGCAGTCGCCATGAGCCGGGTACTGACCCAGCTGTTCGAGATCACGGCCCTCTACGAGATGCGCCTGCGTCCTGAACTGGTGCTGCTGCAGAAGACCATGATGACGGTCGAGGGCGTGGCACGGCGGATCGACCCCGAGCACGACATCTGGGCCGCTGCCGAGCCGGTGGTGAAACGCTGGATCGCCCGCGAGCTGTCTCCGATCACCCGCATGAAACTGTTCGCCGGCGAGGCCGATGCCGCCATCCGAAACATCGCCAGGATGGCCGCACCGGTCGCGGTTGAGCAGACCCCGCCTGCTTCGCAAAGACCGCTCGCGTGGTTTGCCATGGGTGCCGCGTTGGCCGGGGCGGCATTTTTGCTGGCAGCGCTGGTTCGCTAGGACCCGTGCGGGACCCGGCCGATGGGTTCCTTGGTTTCCCCCAAAGGGGGAAGCCTCTACGTTCCAGAGGCCCTGACAGCTACGGGATATCCGGCGTCAATCGACTCCGGGCACCCCACTCTGCCTCGGTCAGTTCCTCAATGCCATCATCGCCGTACATCGTGATGCGCCCTGGTCGAAAGACCGCCGTCTTGCCGATGGTCGGCATCTCGGCCACTTCGACCCGGCCCCGTTCGCCCGCTGTGAGATACAGCAGGTCGACGGCACCCATGTTTCGGAAGGCATGCACCACACCATCCGTCGGGAACCCGATGAAGTCCCCTGGCCCCACGTCGTAGGCGTGCCCATCCAGCGTCACCTGACCGGTCCCTTCGAGGATGAAGATGAACTCTTCTTCCATCGCGTGGGCGTGGGCGATAAAACTTTCCTTGCCGGGCGGCAGCCGGATCAGATTGGTCAGGACGCGGCGCATGCCCGTCTGGTCGCCCAGACCGACCCGGCGCATCTCGGAGGCCGGATTGAAAGGATGCCGACCCGCGCGAACCTGGCTCCAGTCGATGTCACGCGTCCTGACGATATGGCGCGGATCAGCCATCGTCGCCTGATCGGCTCCGCCCACCGGCGTTGGCAGTCTGGCGTCTGGCTTCGCGGCTCTTCTGTTCTTCCCAATAGGCCATGCCCTCGTCCGGCTTGAACATGGTTCGCGGCGCGCCGGCCCGGCTGGCCACGGCGAAGACATTACCCTTTGGGTCGTAGAACAGCTTGTCGCCGTTGCGCCGGGCATAGGTGAGGGTGCCCTTGGGCGGGCTGGATACGAAGTTGTGCGCCGTGTCGACGAACTCGCCGATGTTGTCGGCGCCAAAATCTGCACCGTTGCGGGCAAACGCGCGCTCGGCGTTCTCCTGGGCCGAGAACTTGCGGCTGGCCGACCACATGGGTTTGCCGTCCACCAGTTTCACCGGGTCCTGACGATGATCGACGCGGGGGGCATCGGCCTCTTCAGAGGTGCCGGACGCATACGACTGGGTTCCGGTCGCCATCTGGGTTCCAGCGGCCTGTTTTTGCGATACCGCCGACGGACCATTGTCGCAGCCGGACAGGGCCAGGGCGGTCGCCGCCGCCATCAAAACCAATCTCATACCCGCCATGTTCGTTCTCCGCTACGGTTGAGCAAGAACAAAAAATGAACACAGCTGGGCGGGTTTGTCGAGTCCCCTCTCATAGCTTAAAGCGATTTCTCGTTTGAAAGGGCTATCGGCCTTGAGTGCTAAGCGAATTCTCCTGATCGTCGGCGGCGGTATCGCGGCCTACAAGGCGCTCGAACTGACGCGGTTACTGCGTCGGGCGGGCATTGCGGTGCGCCCCATCCTCACCCGCGCCGGGGCCGAGTTCGTGACACCGCTGAGCCTGTCCGCGCTCGCCGAGGACAAGGTCTATTCCGAACTGTTCTCGCTGACCGA
>JANORH010000491.1:0-3447 GCA_031415215.1 Alphaproteobacteria bacterium
ACCACACGGGCCACCTCTGCGACGTCGGCGTCCTGCTTGTCGGGCCTGGCGTAGATCACCGGGTAGCGTGGACCCAGCGACAGCAGGTTGGTGCGGAATTCGGGCGACCGCAGGACAGTGTAGCTCTCGGTCAGCAGGGCCTCGACCTGTGCCTGCTCATCGGCCGACGTGGTGTCGACAATGGACTTGAACGGGCCTCGATCGGTGGCGGTGTCCTCGGCCACGTTCCCCTGCGCCACGACGACAACCATGGCGACGGCGGCAGCGACGGCCCACAGCCCGGACGACCAGATCGAACTTCGCGGCGGCGCTTCCATCCGGGTCCGGGCTTCGAAGGGCGTCAGGCGGTCTGCAAGCCGGCGTTGTCGCCGCGACCCAGCGGATCACGCAACGTTGCCCCTTCCGCCACAAACTCCAGCGAAATCGAGTTGATGCAATAACGCAGCCGCGTGGGCGGCGGGCCGTCCGGGAAGACGTGACCCTGGTGACTGCCACACCGGGCGCACAGGGTCTCGATGCGAACCATACCGTAGGACACGTCCCTGATTGCCGTGACGTGCACCTCGTCGATGGGCGCCCAGAATGAGGGCCAGCCCGTGCCGCTCTCGAACTTGGTCTGGTGCTGGAACAGCGGCAGAGCGCACAGGCGGCAACAATAGACGCCGGTGTCTTTCTGATCCAGAAGGCCGCCACAGAACGGCGCCTCGGTGCCGTGGTGTAGCAGTACCTCAGCCTCCTCGCGGGTGAGGTCGGCTTCCAGGCGCTTGCGTTCCTCAGCGTCAGGCGGCGAGAGAGAAAATCCGGACGGGGAGATCGCTGGCGTGCTCATGGCAGCCAATCTAGTGTTCCTCAACGCCGGGTGGAAGACGGGAGTCAGCGCGAAATGACTATCGCCACCACGCCTGTGGTCGCCGAGGGCCGGTCTTTCCGGGCGCCCGGCATCATCACTGCCGTTGGCCATGTTTCGAAGTTGGGCGTGTAAGGGTCAGAATGTTTTCAAAAATTCTCATCGCCAACCGGGGCGAGATCGCCGTCCGGATCATCAAGACCTGTCGCCGGATGGGGATTGCGACGGTGGTGGTCTATTCCGAGGCCGACGCCGATTCCATGGCGGTCGAAATGGCCGACGAGGCCGTCTTCATTGGCCCACCGCCGGCGGCACAGAGCTATCTGGTCGCCGACAAGATCATCGCAGCCGTCCGCGAGACCGGTGCCGAGGCGATCCATCCGGGGTTCGGCTTCCTGTCGGAAAGCGCGGCCTTCGCGCGGCGTTGCGCTGACGAGAAAATCGTCTTTATCGGCCCCAATCCCCACGCCATCGAGGCGATGGGCGACAAGATCGAGAGCAAGAAATTCGCCGTCAAGGCCGGGATTTCAGTGGTGCCCGGACACGTGGGCGAGATCGACGACACAGCGCATGCCATCCGGATCTCCGAGGAGATCGGCTATCCCGTGATGCTCAAGGCCTCGGCCGGCGGCGGCGGCAAGGGCATCCGTGTCGCCTGGAACCGCAAGGACGTCGAGGAGGGCTTCCCGGCTGTGAAGGCAGAGGCCAAATCCAGCTTCGGCGACGACCGCATCTTCATCGAGAAATTCATCGAAAGCCCACGCCACGTCGAGATCCAGGTGCTGGGCGACAAGCATGGCCACGTCGTCCATCTGTTCGAACGGGAATGCTCGATCCAGCGGCGCAACCAGAAGGTCATCGAGGAAGCCCCAAGCCCGCTGCTGGACGAGGCCACCCGCAAGGCCATGGGCGACCAGGCCGTCGCCTTGGCCATGGCCGTACAGTACGACAGCGCGGGCACGGTCGAGTTCGTCGCCGGCCAGGACCGCAGTTTCTTTTTCCTCGAAATGAACACCCGCCTGCAGGTGGAACATCCGGTCACCGAGCTGATCACCGGCGTGGACCTGGTGGAACAGATGATCCGCTCGGCCTACGGCGAGCCATTGCCGTTTGCGCAGGGCGACCTGAAAATCAACGGCTGGGCGATGGAAAGCCGGATCTACGCCGAGGACCCCTATCGCGGCTTCCTGCCCTCGATCGGTCGCCTCGTGCGCTATTCACCGCCTGCGGAGGGCAACGTCGGCAACGCCATAGTCCGCAACGACGCCGGGGTCCGCGAAGGCGACGAGATCTCGATGTTCTACGACCCGATGATCTCCAAGCTCTCGACATGGGCCATGACCCGCAATGGCGCTATCGATGCTATGGGCCGGGCGCTGGAGGACTTTCACATCGAGGGCCTTGGCCAGAATATACCGTTCCTGGCCGCCGTGATGGATCAGGACCGGTTCCGGTCAGGCAAACTTTCGACCAACTACATCAAGGACGAGTTCCCCGAGGGCTTCCAGGGCCTGCCGCCGACGGATGAGCAGCGTGATCTGATGAGCGCCGTGGCCCTGGCGATGCACCGGGCGATGCTGGCGCGCGCGGCGCCTGACCAGCTCAGGACCGATTGGATCGTGATATCGGGCGCGACGAAGCTGCCTATGAGTGCAACGGCCAGCGATGGGGGGCTCAATATCCTGTGCGATGGCCGTAAACTTCGGCTGGAGGATATCCGCTGGCGGCCGGGGCAGTCGGTGTTTCGGGCCAATCTCGACGGACGTGACTTCACGGTGGCGGTGAAGCCGGCTGCAGAGGGTTTCGTGATCCGCCATCGGGCGACAACGTTGCGTGTACTGGTCTTGTCGCCGCGTTCGGCGGACCTGCACGGGAAACTGCCACCCAAGAAAGCTGCCGATACCTCAAAGATGGTGCTGTCGCCGATGCCGGGCCTGGTGGTCTCGATCGACGTGGCCGAGGGCCAGTCGGTGCGATCAGGCGAAGTTGTGGCGGTGCTTGAGGCCATGAAGATGCAGAATATCCTGCGCGCCGAGCGAGATGGCGTCGTCAAGGCGGTCAGCGTCAAGTCGGGCGACAGCGTGGCGGCTGACGAAGTCCTGGTCGAGTTCGCCTGAGGCCATTGCGTTCATGAATCCGACAAGCCCCGGCGGGCTCTTCTTCTCAGCTCAGGGCAGGGCACCCCGGGTGCCGTCGCTCATCGCCGCGGTGATGCTGCTCGTTGCCGCTGCCCTCTATGAGGACATCGTCGGCTCCACCTTGCATTGGATCAGCGGATGGATTGTCTATCCGGTCCTGTTCTATGCTGGTGCCTGCGTGCTTTCGAAGCGGCTGCATGATCGGGGCCGGTCAGGCTGGTGGGCTGCGCTCATTCTGGCATCGATTATCGCGGTCTGGCCGCACCCGGTGGGCTTTCTTGATTTCGCGTTCTTCCTGGTTGTGGTCTGGGCCTTTGTAGAGCTGGCGATCATGCCGGGCGAGCAGGGTGCCAATCGCTATGGCTTGAATCCGCTGGCCGACCCGATCAGCCTGTCGCCAGGGGCGGATCCGCATCCCTGACCTCGCCAAACACGGATATGAAGCTGGTTCTTAACGCCGCG
>JANORH010000492.1:0-1555 GCA_031415215.1 Alphaproteobacteria bacterium
TACTCGCAGCGCAGTCCAAAACTTCCGCCTCGGTGTCGTCAGGGCTGGACGCCAACTTTCCCAAACCCCCTGCCGATGCACCACGTGGCGATGCGATAACCGCGATCGAAGAGGCGCTAGTGTCCAAAGGGCTTGCGCTAATGCTTTCGGGCAGCTTGCGCGGTACCTCCAGCATCACTTGGGCACACAGCGGTGCCGGAAGCAACCGGGCGGATTCGGCTGCGCTCGGACTGACGCTTGAGACGGGTTTGCCGTGGGGAATGGCGGCGGCTGTCAGCGCGCCCTACGTATGGCGAGACTTCGCCTCGGGCACTAACAACGGCGTAGGCGACCCATCGATCAGCGTGGCGAAGAAGCTCACCAATGAGTCCGGAGCGATCCCCTCGATCATTCTGCGGCTGAGTTACACCCACGATAGCGGCAAGGATCCATTCACTTTGCCGTCCGTAGCATCGGGCTTCCGTGCGGTGGGCGTATCGCTGTCGGCGGTGAAGCGCTTTGATCCGCTGGTTTTCTACGGCAATATCTCCTATGGACATGCGTTTCCCAAGTCCGTGACCATCAGCGACAAGGGCACCGGTGCCGTCCTTTTCCAGGGCCGGATAGCGCCGGGTGACGCCTATGGGCTCGGCATGGGGGTGTCGCTTGCGGCAACACCTGAGATCGCGCTCGATGCAGGGCTGTCGTTTTCGTTTGCCAACAGCAGCCGATTTGATTTACTGAACACCGCGATTTTCCCCGGCCGCTCCACGGCGGGTTACCTCAATCTGGGAACCAGCATTCTGCTGACCAAAAGAATGTCGTTGTCCATCGGCGCGGCCGCAGGCGTAACCAGGGACGCATCGGATTTTGTGTTTTCGGTGGCGCTGCCGTACCGATTTTGATCGTTCGGCCATGGGCGTCCAGCTTGTCATCCGCTTGGTGCGCCGAGCGCACCCTGTGGATGGGTCTACTGATACTTGACCCATAGCGCCGTACCCGGCGGCACCCATGGCATCCAGGCGAGCTCACCGGTGGCAGGATTGCGCCAGTGCTGGCGCAAATACTCCGGCGCATCGGCGCTAGCAGCGACCACGGGCAGTCCGCCCTCGTCGGACGGGTCTGCGGTGGCGTCGAGCACTGCCCAGGCGCCGCGTGGCAAATGAACGTGCGAGCGCTTTTCGCGCCCCGCCGCCACGTCCCAGAGCTTCACCGTGTTGTCCCCCGCGCCGCTGGCCAGCGTCTGCCCATCCGGGCTGAACGCGACCGACAAGACCCCGTTTTTATGACCCGCGAGGCTCGCTTTTTCGCGACCCGTGGCAACCTCCCAGAGCTTGACCGTGTTGTCCCCCGAACCGCTCGCCAGCGTCTGCCCATCCGGGCTGAACGCCACCGACAAGACCGAGTTTTTATGGCCCGCGAGGCTCGCTTTTTCGCGACCGGTACTCACCTCCCAGAGCTTCACGGTGTCGTCGCCCGAGCCGCTCGCCAGCGTCTGCCCCTCCGGGCTGAACGCCACCGACGTGACCGAGTTTTTATGGCCCGCGAGGCTCGCTTTTTCGCGACCGGTACTCAC
>JANORH010000493.1:0-6015 GCA_031415215.1 Alphaproteobacteria bacterium
CCGGGCCGTCCACGGTGGGTAACGTGCAGTTTCGAACCGCGTTTACGGGAGATTTCGCCAACGACGACTTCACACGTGGCTTCGCCATCCAGGGTGTCAACAGCTCCCAAGCCTCAACAACGACCGGCAACATTATCGCCGCCTCGATCAACGATTTCGGCCTGACCCGCTACGACGTCCTCAACGCCGGCAAGGCCGAAGCGACGCGGACGGACACCTTTTCAACGACGCTCGGGACCGACTACACCTTCAACAGTCCTGCCCGCCAGCCCTCGGTCGACATAGCCGCGAACCGACGGATCATCGATTCCTTTGGCGACCAGATCGGGTCCAGCGCCTGGGAAGTGGATGGCCGCATCTACTCCGTCCATACCGTCACCGAGAACGGGTCCGACTTCACTTCGGTGCGCTACACGGTCCTGAACTCACTCACAAACGCGGTTCTGGATGAGGGCAGCATCGGCGGCGACGGTCTCTTTGACTACTACCAGGGCTCGCTGGCCGTGAACGAGTTCGGTCAGGTAGTGATCGGCTACAACCGCTCGGGACTGGACCCTGCCACAGGCCGGATCACCCTGGCGGCCCGCACCTTTTCAACCAGCGGCATCGGCAAGCTGATGCAGGTCGGCGGCGAAATCGTGCTCAGGGTCAGCGACACGGACGACTATCACAACGGTGCCCTCTTTGGGCGAAACGCTGCGGGGCGCCAACGCTGGGCGGACTACAGTTCGGTCAGCCTCGATCCCGAGGACTCCAGCCTGTTCTGGCTCGCGGGCACCTTCGCGCGGGAATACAATCTGCCTCAGTTCGGCCATCCCCTCCCTGGCGGCACCGGCGGGTCGCGGTGGGGCACCTTCATCGCGGCGATTGATTTTGATCGTTCGACCGGCGCAGTGCCGGAACCCAGTTCCTGGGCGATCATGATCCTGGGCATGGGCCTGGCCGGTGCAGGCCTGCGCCGCCGCCGGTACCTGCAGATGGTCTCCAGCTTGCCGCAATCTGTCGTATAGTCGTGGTTCGCGCCGGGTCATCGTCGACCCGGCGCGCCACACATTTCTAGCGCGGGCGCAGGGCAATGTCAGAGCATCGATCCCACGTTGCAAGCGCGATCCGGCTGATGATCGCGGGGTCTCTTATGCTGAGTACAGGTGGTGCCCGGGCGGCTCTACCGCCTCTGTCCGGAATGTGGGGCGGCGACCGCGCAGTGTTGACCTTGACCCCTCAGGGCGGTCGGCTTGAGTTCGATTGTGGATACGCCACGCTTGCCGGACCGGTCGCGCTGGACCGGCAGGGTCGCTTCAAGGCAGCCGGTGTCTACTATCCCGAAAGCGGTGGCCCGGTCGACGCCGATGCCCCCCCCGCCCAACTGGCCGCACGTTTCGACGGGACGGTGTCAGGCAGCAAACTGCATCTCAACTTCAAACAGGCCAAGGGTGCCGCCGACCAGGCTTTCGACATGGTAGCTGGCAAGCGCCAGAAGCTCATCCGCTGCCTGTAGAAATTGGCGACATGCGCGCCGTGAGCCCGCCGCTTTCCGCCGCGACACAGTTGACCCGGCTGCATGCACGGTGAGCATGGCAGTATGACCGACCTTCCGATCCGCGACGTAGTCCCCGCTCACCGGTTTGACGAGGCGCGTCTGGCCGCCTGGATGACCGCCAATGTCGACGGCTATCAGGGGCCCTTGCGCGTCCAGCAGTTTCAGGGCGGAGCCTCCAACCCGACATTCCTGCTGACCGCCGGCGACGGCCACCTCTACGTCCTGCGCAAGAAGCCGCCGGGCCAACTGCTCTCCAGCGCGCACCAGGTGGACCGCGAGTACCGCGTCATGAAGGCGCTGCATGGCCACATCCCTGTGCCCGTCATGCGCGCGCTCTGCGAAGACCCCGAGGTGATCGGTGCCACCTTCTATGTGATGGATTATCTCGAAGGCCGCATCTTCCGCGACGCGACCCTGCCCGGCCTGGACCCCGCCGAGCGCGCGGCCATCTATGACGACCTCAACGCCACCCTGGCCAAGTTGCACAAGGTCGACTTCGAAGCCGTGGGCCTCGGCGACTATGGCCGCCCCGGCAACTATTTCGAACGCCAGGTTGCCCGTTGGACCCGCCAGTACCGCGACGCCCAGACCGAAGAGATCCCGGCCATGGAGGCCCTGATCGCCGAACTACCCGGTCGCATTCCTGCTGACCAGTCAGTGACCATTGCCCACGGCGACTATCGGCTGGAAAACGTGATGTACCATCCCACCGAGCCCCGCATCATCGCCGTACTGGACTGGGAACTCTCCACCATCGGTCATCCGCTGGCCGACATCGCCTATAACGGCTTCATCTGGCGCAGCCATTCCCCCGGCTGGGGCAGCCTCGATGGCGTCGATTTCGCCATCAGCGGCATCCCCACCGAAGAAGCCTATGTCGCCGCGTACTGTCGCCGCACAGGCCGCGACGGCATCGCCGACTGGCCATTCTACATGGCTTTCGGGATATTCCGGCTGGCGTCGATCTCCCAGGGCGTCTACCGCCGCATCCTGGGCGGCAATGCCTCGACCGAGCGCGAGGCGATCAACGGGACCCCGGCACTGGCCCAGCAGTCGCTGGAAATTCTCAGAGGCTGACGTCGTCAGGCCACAAAAAGCCCCGGCGCTGAAGCCAGGGCGATTCAGTTTCTGCCGGGATGGCGTTTCAGCCGCGAACGAGCACGTCGCCACGCCACAGCTTGAAGTCCCCGGCCACGACACTGACAGCGCGATCCAGCGCAGCGGCGTCATCCGGCGCTGCAAACTCATCGATCATGACACCGCCATGCGGCGCGCACTCTTCAAGCCGATAGGTCTTGTCGCTATGGCGACGCCGCATCGCCGCACCCGCTGCGCCAAAACCCATGATCAGCATGGCCCACGTCGAGGGTTCTGGCAGCCGGCTGGTCGGTCCGGCGGAATTACTGATCTTGCGATCCGCGTCCGTCGTCAGCGTGACCAAGCCATCCGTTTCATCCGAAACCGGCTGCAACAGCCGTTCGAACGCGGGACTTGATACGAGGGGTTCTGTGCTGAAGGTGGCCGCCTGAGCGGAGCCGGCAGCCAAGGCAAATGCGGCAGCGACCGCAACGTCGAATAGCTTCACGGCTGTTTTCCCAAAATGGTGTTGCGATCTGCTGTGCGCCCACACGACGCGAGCAAATGCCGAGCCTGCCCAATCTGAGTCGATAATCGGCATTCAGACGACTCCAGGAAACTCAAAACACCGGAGAGGGGAATTCGGACGGCGCATTTCCCCTGTTAGGCGAACTATGTCGGGAAAGTCTCTTCAGCTGTGGACCCGATGTCGACCAGTGCGGGATTTTTGTCACAGAACACGACAGATCGGTGACAGCTAGACGTCATTCATGCCCAAGGTTTTGGCATTTCAGTTTAAATACCCCGCATCGAGCGTGACCGTTTCAAGAGTCACGCCCAGAGAGCGAGAAAACTTCATGCAAATCAACAAGACCCTGCTGGTCGCTCAGGCGAGCGCGCTGGCACTCACCATGGCCCTCACCGCCGCCCCGGCCGCCTTTGCCGCCGAAAGCGAAGTCGAGGAACTGGTCGTCACGGCCCGCAAACGCGAAGAGACCCTGATCGACGTTCCCTTCGCCATCAGCGCGCAAAGCGAAAAGACCATCCGCAACCGCGGCATCACCAACATCGAAGACCTGTCGCGTACCGTCGCCAGCTTCTCGGTCCAGAACCTCGGCCCCGGCCAGAGCCAGATCGCCATCCGCGGCATCTCCGCCGGCCAGATCGTCCGCGATCAGCCGGGCGTGAAGGAGCAGGTCGGCGTCTACCTCGACGAAAGCGTCATCTCCATGTCGCTGTTCACCCCTGACCTCGACCTGTTCGACCTGAACCGCGTCGAAGTGCTGCGCGGGCCGCAAGGCACGCTGTTCGGCTCGGGCTCGCTGTCGGGCACCGTCCGCTACATCACCAATGCGCCGAAGATCGGCGTCTACGAAGGCACGGTTGAAGCCACGCTCAACAAGGTCCAGGGCGGCGACGTCGGCGGCGACCTCAAGGGTGCCATCAACATTCCGATCGGCGAACAGGCCGCGCTGCGCATCACCGCGTTTGCCACCCAGTTCCCGGGCTTCATCGACGCCGTTCAGCCGAACGGCAGTGTCAAAAGCGACGTCAACGACGGCACCCGCCGTGGCTTCCGCGCCGCGTTGACCTTCAAGCCCAATGACGCGCTGACCATCACGCCGCGCCTGCAGTACCAGAAGATCGACGTCGACGGCTTCAACCGCGTCGACATCTTCAACATCCTGGGCAACCAGTTCACGACGACGCGCCCACGCGTCCAGCTGGGCGGCACCAAGCAGTACACCCAGCTGCAGGAAAAATTCGAAGACGAGTTCCTGCTCGCCGACCTGAACCTGCAGTACGACATGGGCGACCTGCGCTTCACCTCGGTCTCGACCTTCACGGACCGTGAAGTGCTGGTGCTACGTGACGCGACAGCCCTGACCGGTTCGATCACCGGCGGCTCCATCGGCCTGTCCCCGGCGGTCTATACGATCAACTCACCCCTGGCCGACACCACCGATGCGAAGTCCTACACTCAGGAGTTCCGCGTCGCCTCCAACGGCGAGGGCCCGCTCCAGTGGCTGATCGGCGGCTTCTATTCGCGCATCGACCGTGACTACGCCCAGGACCTGACCGTGGCCGGCTTTTCGGCCGCCACCGGAATCCCGACCCGTGGCGTCGTCGCCCCCACCGACCATCTCTACTTCTCGGTGGTCCCCTACAAGCAGACCCAGTACGCCCTGTTCGGTGAGGCGACCTATTCGGTCACCGACCGCCTGGCGGTCACCGCCGGCCTGCGCTACGCCGACTACAAGGAAAGCCGCACGCTGACCTTCGACGGCATCTTCGCCGACACCACAATTGCGGTGCCCGGCAAGACCAAGGCCGACAATGTCGCCCCGCGCGTCATCGTCGCCTTCGACGCCACTGACGACATCACCCTGAACGCCCAGGTCTCCAAGGGCTTCCGGCTGGGCGGGATCAACGATCCCCTCAACCGTCCGCTCTGCACCCCCGGTGACCTGGCCACCTTCACCGCCCTGTCCACACCCGGCTTCAAGAACGAGACGGTCTGGAACTACGAGGCCGGCATGAAGGCCAAGCTGGGTGGCAAGGGCTCGTTTACGGTGGCCGGCTTTTACGCCGACATCTCGAACCTGCAGGCCACCATCGACGCCGGTTCGTGCTCGTCGCGGATCATCGCCAATGTGCCCAGCGCCAAGTCGACCGGCTTCGACGCCGAGTTCGCCTACCGGCTCAGCGACAACTTCGATGTGGCGGCCACGGCCTCCTACAACGACGCCAAGCTGACCTCGAGCCTGCGCAACGCCGCCGGCGTCCCGATCCAGGGTCTGCGGGATGGCAATCGCCTGCCCACGGTGCCGAAGTTCCAGACCTCGTTCAGCGTTGGCTATGAGCGCGAACTCAACGACAGCATGGACGTGTTCTCGAACCTGACCTGGCAATATGTCGGCAAGCGCTTCACCCAGATCTCCGATCAGGAAAACGATCCGACGACGGCCAACCTGTTCCGCAACGTCGGCGCCACCACGGCGGCCCAGCTGTCCTTCCCGCTCAACCTGCCGTCCTATGACATCGTCAACTTCCGGGTCGGCGTCCGCGGCGAAGGCTGGGAGGCGGCTGCCTTCATCAACAACGTCGGCGACGAGCGCGCCAAGCTCGCCATCGACCGCGAGCGCGGCCTGCGCGCCCGCTACGGCTTCCTGACCAACCCGCCGCGCACCTACGGCGCCACGGTCCGCAAGTCGTTCTGATTGTGATGGACGGCGCGTCGGGCAACCGGCGCGCCGCATCCCCCTCACCCGCTTCGCGGGAGCTCCCCCAACGGGGGGAGCATCTGGAATAAATCCTCCCCCCGCTGGGGGAGGTGGCCCGCAGGGCCGGAGGGGGTCCTCCGCTCGGCAGACTACCGCGTCGGATCGTCCCCCACG
>JANORH010000494.1:0-5999 GCA_031415215.1 Alphaproteobacteria bacterium
CCGTGGCTGTTCCCATCGCGCGGCAAGGCCGGCCGTTTGACGCCGCGCCGGTTTGCCCAGGTGCTGAACGAGGCCGCCGCCGGTGCCGGGATTGATCCGGCCCGCGTCAGTCCGCACGTCCTGCGCCACGCGTTTGCCACCCACTTGCTGGAGGGCGGTGCGGACCTGCGCGTGGTGCAGAAGTTGCTGGGTCACGCCGATATCGCCACGACCCAGATCTATACGCATGTCGCCTCTGACCGACTGGCCGAGGTAGTGCAGACCCGACATCCGCTCGCGCGCAAGCCATAGGCACGTCACATGCCTGCACCGATATCTGGCGCAGGCAGGGGACGACGGGCTTTAACCCGTGATGCGATAGCGGCCGGCCTCATCGGGGCAGACCCGGACATAGCGGACGTCGCGGCCATAGCTGTCGATCGGCGCAGCGGCCAGGCGGCAGCGGTTGCGCGTATAGTAGGTGCGGTCGAAGCTGGACGCGTAGCGGTTCGCCCCTTCGCGGTAAGGCCGTGTTTCGTCGTAGGCGAAGTAGGGGCCACGCGCGTCGCACTTGTACTTGTCGTTGGCATTGCCAACGCCGGCACCGACCGCAGCACCCAGGACGCCGCCCAGGACAGTGCCCTCGGTTCGGGCGTTGCGCGCCGCGACGTTGGACCCGAGCACGGCACCGGCAATCGCGCCGATTACGCCACCAGCGACAGCCGAGTTGTTGTTACAGCGGGTGATCGCGTTGGAACCATCTGACACATAACGGTCGCTACTCGACCAATAGGCATCGTTCCATTCCGGTCGCGAGTAGTTTCGCTCATAGGCACCCGCCCCATAGCGGCGGTCGTAGCGCGCCCGGGCATTTTCCCAGTCGGTCATGCGGCGGTCATAGTCACGACGCGCTTCTCGAGCGTCGGCGCGGTCCTGTCTGCGGTCGTCGCGGTCACGATTGTCGTTCTTGACCCAGTAACCTTCGTTCCAGTCAGGACGGGCATAGTAGCGGGCGTAAGCGCCGGTGCCGAACCGTGCGTCGTAAGCCGCGCGGCTGCGCTCCCAATCGGCCAGTCGACGATCATAATCGCGACGGGCTTCCTGATACTCCTCGCGCGCGTCCTGATAGTTTTCGCGGCGGGCGTCGTACTGGTCCTTCGACGCCTCGTAGGTCTGACGCTGAGCCTCGTAGGCTTCCTGCTGACGCTGGGATTCAGCGGTCGGGCGATACTGCTGGGCAGCGGCGGGCATGGCGATGCTCAGCACGATCGCTGAAGCCACGCCGAATTTTAGATATGATGAGGTCATCTTGTTTTCCTTGTCTCCTCGATGGGAGCAGAACCCGCTTACGGCCAAGATGTTCCGTCAGGCTGAGACGCCGTGCGGTTCACGGCTTGTGACGACGCGTGTTCACGCCTAATTTCCGCGACTTCCGGGCCAAGGCCCCCACTGACGGATCCCTGATGGCCGCGCACTATCTCGAGTTTGAGCGCCCGATTGCCGACCTCGAATCCAAGATCGAGGAACTGTCGAAGGTTTCCGAAACCGCCAACCCGGGTGCGTTCGACGAACAGATCCAGGCGCTGCGCACGCGCGCTCAGGACATGCGGCGCGAGGCCTATTCAAACCTCGATGCGTGGCAGAAGACCTTGGTGGCGCGCCATCCCGAGCGCCCGCACTTCATCGACTACGTCGCCTCGCTGATCGACGAGTTCCAGGAGCTGCGCGGCGACCGCAAGTTTGCTGACGATCCGGCGATCATGGGCGGTTTGGGGCGGTTCCGGGGGCGCGCGGTCGTGGTGATGGGCAACGAAAAGGGCCGCGACACCATCAGTCGGGTGAAGCATAATTTCGGCTACGCCCGGCCCGAAGCCTATCGCAAGACCGTGCGTCTGATGGAACTGGCCGAGCGGTTCAAGCTACCGGTCATCAGCTTCGTGGACACCACGGCGGCCTATCCCGGTATCTCGTCAGAGGAGCGCGGCGTGGCCGAAGCCATCGCGCGCTCAACAGAAAAGGCGCTGTTGCTCAGCGTGCCGATGGTGGCGGTGATCACCGGGGAGGGCGGATCAGGCGGTGCCATCGCCACGGCCTGCGGCAGCCGGGTGCTGATCCTGGAACACGCGGTCTATTCGGTGATCCCGCCTGAGGGTGCGAACTCGATCCTGTGGCGCGGGGCTCGAACGCCCGCCGAGGCGGCCAGGGCGCTAAAGATCACGGCGCAGGATCTGCTGCGGATGAAGATCGTCGACCGCATCATCCCTGAGCCACCCGGCGGCGCACATGCCGATCCAGAGGCTGCCATGTTGAGCGTCGGCGATGCGGTCGAGGAAGAGCTGAAGGCTCTGGAGGGACTATCGGCGGATGTGCTGAAGGCGCGGCGGTCGGAACGGTTCTACGCGATTGGACGAAGTGGGCTTAGCTGAAGTCAGTCCGGGCCCGGTCGGAAACGAAGAGAGCCGCCGGGTCGCCCCGGCGGCTCTTGTCGTTCTATCGAGAGCGGTCGACCTAGAAATTCATGTTCGCGCCGACGAAGAAGAAGCGGCCGCGGTTGTCATACTGCGACGAACCGGTGCCGGTGCCGGTGAAGATTTCCGGACGCTCGGGCGGATTCTTGTCGAACACATTGACCACACCGGCCCGGAACGACACGTCATCGTTCAGCTTGTAGCTGATGCGCGCGTCGTGGCGGAAATAGTCACCGGTCTTGTAGGGAGCAAGCACGCCCAATTGCTGAGCCTGGCTGATGATCATCGAGCCGAAGTACAGCGTGCTCCAGCCCAACGACAGCTTGTCGTAGGTCCAGCGCACCGAGGCATTCCCCTTCCATTCGGGTGTCGCGTTGGTGATGGTGTTGGCGAACTGGACGAACGCCTGGCCGGGCAGGCCTTGCTGAGCGAACTGATACATCCAGGTGGCATCGACCCGCATGGCGATCGAACCATAGTCCTTGCCGAACAGGTCTTCGGTCTGGAAGCCGTAGGCGACGGAATAGTCGTAACCCTCGACCTTGGTCGACGCGACGTTCTGGTTAACCAGAACGACTTCTGTGACGCCCCCGACCACGGCTCCTCCGTTGGTTCCCGTGGCATCACGGCGGATCTGCGTGCAGAACGGATTGGAGGCGAAGGCCATGGTCGCATCGTCGTGGCAGAGCGCACCTAGCAGGGTATTGATCGGTACCGTGCCCACGGCGTTTGTGAGGTTGTACTTAAAGTAGTCAACTGACACCGACAGGCCAGGCACCCAACGCGGCTTGATCACCACGCCGTACTGATAGGTGTGAGCCGTCTCCGGACCAAGATCGGGATTGCCGCCTTGCAGCAGGGCCAACGAGGATCGGCCCGTCCCGAAATTCGAGATGAATGTCAGGGGATTGTAGCCGGGGATCGCCGCAGCGCAGGTGACCCGCCGCGCCGCTTGCTGTGCGGCGTTGGCACCGCGAAAGACATCCTTGTCGCAGGGGTCTATTGCCGCATTAGTAAAGTTGCGGCTCTGCGGGGCGAACAGCTCGACGATGTTCGGCGCGCGGACGGCCGTGGCTTCGGTGGCCCGGAACGTGATGTCCTCGACCGGCGACCAGGTCAGGTTGATGCGGTACTGATCGGTGCTGCCGATAGTCGAGTAGTCCGACAGACGGCCGGCGAGTTCCAGGGTCAGTTCCTTGGCGAACATCACGTCCTTCAGGATCGGAACGCGAACTTCGCCGTAGGCGTCCTTGACGCTGTATTCGCCGCCACGGGTGCCGATGGCGTTGAAGAACAGCGCGCCGGAGGCTCCCAGGGCGTCCTGCACGAACAGGCTTTCTTCCTTGCGGTACTCCACGCCGAACGCGACGCCAATTGGACCGGCCGGCAGGTCGAACAGTTCGGTGTTGAAGTTCAGGCCCGCGACCGTTTGCTTGACGGTCTGTTCGGTCGCCGAAAGGGCATTGGTCCAGAGGATGGCTTCACGGCTAGGGCCGTTGATCAAGTCCCACGGAACGCAGCCTGCGGCGCGTGCATTGACGTCGCGGCAAACGACCTGGCCGCCAACCAACACGGCGTCGGTCGCCTGCTGGACGCGGGCGACGCGCGGTACATTGTAGGACGTGGTCGTACCATCGAGCCGGGAATACTGGGCGTAGCCTGAGGCACCGACGTCACGGCCCAACATCTCGAACTTGCCGTTGAAGCCGCCGGCGACGCGGGTCTGTTCGCGCGACGCGCGCACATCGCGTCCGCCAAACTCGTTCCAGAACTTTCCGACCTGGGCGGTGGAGCCCTGGGTGAAGGTCTTGGCGGCTGCAAGCCATTCGGCGCGCAGCTGCGCGGCCGTGGTGCCGCCGCCAGCCAGGAAGGCGTTGTCACCGCGCAGGACGACCGGCATGGTGCCGCCGCCCGCCGTCGCTGAGAACGGCGGCTGGAAGATGCCGTAGCCGTTGGCCTTGACGTAGCTGGCGTCAATGAACGCCTTCCAGTTGTCGGTGATGTTGTAGTCGATGTAGGTGCGCAGAACCGCGCGATCACTCTTGCCTTGCAAAGCGTTGAGCGTGCCCGTGAAGAACAGGGCAGGGTCTTGGCAATCTGGTTGACTGGTGGTGGTGGAGCAGGCGGCCGAAAGCCGGACGATGCTGACGCCATTGTCGCGAACGTCGCGCGTGACCGCGCGGGCCGTTCCGAGGGCGCCGCCAATCAACTGGAAAGTTGCGAAAGGCGTGATCGCCGAAGGCGAACCCGGCAGGATCGTCTGCGGCGTGACGCGGGTGTCACGACGGAAGCCGGGGAAGAAGTCCCCACGGTCTTTCTGCATGATCAGGTCTTGCTTGGCGTACTCGCCGCCGACCAGGACGTTCAGCTTGTCGTCGAGGAATTTCTTGCCCCAGTTGAAGCCGCCGCGGAACTCTTCACCGTCGCCGCGCTGGGTGATGCCGCCCTGCAGGTCGACCTCAAGGCCGTCCTGCTCCTTCTTCATGATGAAGTTTACGACGCCCGAGATGGCTTCCGAGCCATAGATAGCCGAGACGCCACCGGCGATGGTTTCGATCCGCTCGACCATCAGGGAGGGGATCGTGTTCAGGTCAACGGCCGGCGATGAGGCGTCGGAGAAGGGCAGGCGGCGACCGTCCATCAGCACCAAGGTGCGCGTCGGGCCGAGACCGCGGATATCTGCGCGGGTCTGGCCGGCCAGGAACAGGGTTCCGGACGAGTTCTGGCTGTTGGTGGCCGGATTGATGTTCGGCTGTTCCAGCAGGATTTCGCCGATGTTGGTGTTGCCGGACTCGCGAATAGATTCGGCGGTGACCACGGACAACGGTTGTGGCGAAGAGAATGTGTCGCGGGGAATGCGCGAGCCGGTGACGACGATTTCGCCGACCTCGACGGCCTCGGAGCCTGTCTGGGCCTGGACGAGGGTCGGGAGGGTGAGCAGGCCGGCCGAGGCGGCCGAGGCAAGCAATGCGGTACGGATGTTCATGTGGATTTTCATTCCTCTATCCCCGGTCTCGGGAAATGTGGGTCTGGATGGCCAATCGATGGTCGGCGAAGGCTCCGCTCGGACGAGAATAACGCAACGCGCCAGCGCGCCCTGGATGCGAAGGTGCAGGGTAAACGTCAGAGAGGCGATGCGGTTTGGTGACATGCGAGCGTCACATGATCAACGAAAAGCCGCCGCAATTCGGCGCAATCCGACAGAAACGTTACGGTTTTGAGGCAATGTGCGCCCACGGCGCCACACAGTTGGGCTTGCTGGGGCAAATCTGACCGCATGCCTTGAGGGCGGCGCTCACCCGATCCGGCATAGTGCTTCGCCCAACTCCTCAACCGCCGCCTCTGTGGTCGCCCATGAGCACATGAAGCGCACCGAACCGTCGAGGAATCGATAAACGAACCAGCCGGCAGCCTGCAGCGCCGTCAGACGCGCTGCGTCCATCTCGACGAACACCGCGTTGGCCTGCACCGGATGGGTGACCCGGAACGGCATCAGGGCGGCCAACTTTGTGGCCATGGCGTTGGCGTGAGCGGCGTGCCTCAGCATTGCGC
>JANORH010000495.1:0-8224 GCA_031415215.1 Alphaproteobacteria bacterium
TGTAATTCAGATTATGGTCGAAGGCCTGGCGATGGGGGACTTCGCCTCCGTTTTCGACATGAACAACGACCCGTTGGCGTAAAAGTTGTTGCAGTTGGTGATGACCGACGAGGCGTTCCATCACAAGTTCGGGAAGATCTGGGCGGATCGCACGATCCCACACCTCTCGGAACAGGAACACGAGACGATCGAGATGTGGGCTGCGCACTGCTTCCAGACGCTGCTCTTTAACCTGGTGGCCCCGACCCAGCAGCGCGATCTCTTCGAGGAATTCGGCCTCGACCCGGACCGCGTGATCGCCGAGATGGCCGCCAACATGACCGACGAAGTCCGCCGCGAGAACATGAAGGAGCAATCCAACATCTTCCGCGTGCTGGTGAAGACCCTGCTGAACGCCGGCATCATCACCGACCGTACCAAGGCGTTCTACGGCACCTACGTTGATATCGAGGAACTGCGCGGCGAAGGCGACCGGATGATCGGCGACGATATCGCTGAAGAGGGCATTGCCTATCTCCAGGAGATCAACTTCGCTGACAAGGCGCGCCGTATCCTGATCGCCGCCGAATAGTCAGGCCCGTTTCACCCTTCCGCCCGTCGGGGAGACCCGGCGGGCGTTTTCGGGACTTGAATCCGGAACGAAGGCCGAACAGAGTGGCGACATGGACGTCACCCTCATTTCCGTCTCCCGACCCGAAACCACTGCCGCAGTGACTCGCGGGGCGGCGCGCCTTCTGGCCGCTCTGGGTTATGCCCCGTTGGCAGAGGTCACCTTGCCCAATGGCCGGCGCGCTGACCTGATGGCGCTGGGGCCGAAGGGCCAGATTTTCATCGTTGAGGTAAAGTCCGGCATCGAGGATTTTCGGGTCGACCTGAAGTGGCCCGAGTATCAACCCTATTGCGACGCTTTCGCTTTTGCAGTGGCACCGGAGTTTCCGCGTGAAATCCTCCCGGACGAGCCGGGCCTGATCATCGCCGATGGGTTCGGCGGTGCCATCCTTCGCGAGGCCCTGGTCACGCCACTGTCCGGCGCCCGGCGCAAGGCCCTGACGCTGGCATTTGCGAGATTGGCAGCACTGAGAGCAGCAGGGGTGGTGGAGACGGCGCTGTGAGCGCTCATTCCAAACGTCGCCACCTCTACTTCGGCGCGCGCTTTGCCAGGATGCGTTGCAGGGTCCGGCGGTGCATGCTCAGCCGGCGCGCGGTCTCTGACACATTATGATCGCAGAGTTGATAGATCCGCTGGATATGCTCCCAACGCACCCGGTCTGCGCTCATGGGATTTTCCGGTGGGGCCGCTGAGGCGTCGCCTTCTGCCAGCAGCGCACGGACGACGTCGTCGGCGTCGGCGGGCTTGGAGAGATAATCCACCGCGCCGGCCTTCACGGCCTGAACCGCCGTCGCGATATTGCCATAGCCGGTCAACATGATGATCCGGGCTTCGGGGCGCGCCGCGCGAAGCGCTTCCACAACCTTCAGGCCAGACCCATCCTCCAGTCGCATGTCCAATACGGCGAAGGCCGGCGCATGCGACGCAATCGCGGTCATCGCCTCGACAACGCTTCCGACCGCTACCGGCTCAAAACCGCGCTGCTCCAGCGCCCGTCCCAGTCGCGTACGAAGCGACAGATCGTCGTCAAGCACCAGCAGTGACTTGTCGGCAAGTGCGGCCACGGTGGCCAGAATATCGGTCATTGTTTGACCCCCGGGTCGCAGGCTCCGACAAAGCCTGAAGAGGCACAGTGTCGTACTTGGGTTCGTGGATGCAAGCCCTCGTCTTCAATCGCTCAGTGGACTTCGAGATCAGCTCGTTTCCACCTTACAGAGACCAGCGCGCCACGCGGCGTTGCATTGTTGTAAGTCACAACAGCGCCGGTCCGTTCCAACAGGGTTTTCGAGATGAAGAAGCCCAGCCCCATTCCCGGGTGACCTGTGCGTGAGCCCTCGGCGTCCGGTCGACTGGTTATGTAGGGCTCACCCAGCTTGGCGAGTATCTCCGGCGCAAAGCCCGGACCGTCATCGCGGACGTCAATCGTGATGAAATCAGCGTCAAAGCGGGCCGAGACCAGAATCTCGGACCTCGCGAAGTCAACGGCATTTTCCACGAAACTATTGAAGGCATAAGTGATTTCGGGAAGCCGACGTATTGACGGTGTCACCGCACCCTTGGCGCCGGTAACGATGGCCTCCACCCGAACCTCTCCTGATGTGCTGGCGTGGAGCTCGATCACTTCCTGGACAAGCTGCCGCAAAGACAATCGATCATGAACATCGTCGGCGGCCTCATCCGGCATGGTGGCAAGGCGTTTGAGAATATCGCGACACCGCCCCGCCTGGACAATCAGCAGCTCGGCATCTTCACGGACAGCCGCGTTGGGTGCCTCGCGTGCCAGTTCCTTGGCGACGATGGATATGGTTGCCAGCGGCGTTCCCAGCTCATGGGCAGCAGCGGCGGCGAGAGTCCCCAAAGCCGACAGCTTCTGCTCGCGCGCCAGCACACTTCGGGTCACGTCGAGCGCCAGCGCCATCCGCGCGGCCTCGACGACCGACTGGCGAACGATGCCCGCGACCAGTGAGATGCCGGCGACAATCGCGGCACTGGCGGTCAAACGGTACTCCAGGGTCAAAATCGGGTCGCCGCTGCTCACCTGGTGAAGACTGAAGAGATCCAATGGGACGTTTGGGTAGGGCAAGGCCACAAATGACAGCAGAACCGCACAGAGTGCTGCCAGACCGCTGACGATCAAGAGGGGTCGCAGGGGCAGACTGGCGGCAGCCAGCGTCACCGGCGCGGCCAGGCCAAGGACGAACGGATTTCCGGAACCGCCGATCAACGCCATCAGGCAGGAAATCTGAACGATGTCGAATGTCAGCTGAGCGATCGCTTCGCCATCGCTAAGGATCTTGCTCCTGGGCCAGACCCGGGCGGTCGCCAGGTTGACGAATGCGCCTGCCAGAATCACCAGGGCGCAACCGCCGAACGGGGCTTGATGATTCAGCCCGAGCGCCATCCCCATCAGCAGCAGAATTTCACCGACAATCACCATCCAGCGGACCCTGATCAGGGTCCGCAGTCGAAGGTGGCCCCGGCGAATGTCCGCCGTGGTCCACACGTCTTGTGCGCTTGCCAGGGGGGCCTTATCGAGACCGATTGACGGGCGAGGCTCCGTCATCGCTGACCGCAACCGGGAACCACGATCATGTCCAGACGCCTTCGGGTCCTCATTGCAGTCCTGGCGATTACTCTCTCCCTTCTTGTCGGCCTGGCCATCCGCAAGGGTGGGGTCGGGTCCGGTTCAACCGAGTTGGTCATCGGCGGGCCGTTCCAGCTGGTCGATACGTCAGGCACCAGGGTCAATCAGGATGTCCTCAAGGGCAAGTGGAGCGTTGTCTTTTTCGGCTTCACCCATTGCCCCGACATCTGTCCGACGACCCTGTTCGAAATGGCCCAGGTTGAGCCCTTGCTTGGAGATAAAGCCGCCGACCTTCAGACTGTCTTGATTTCGATTGATCCCGGCCGCGACACCGTAGCCCAGATGAAGGCATACATCGCCAATGATGCCTTCCCAAAGCGACTGATCGGATTGACGGGTTCAACCGCGCAGGTCGACGCCGCTGCCAAGGCCTATCGCATCTACTATCAGAAGGTCGGCAATGGCGCGGACTATCAGGTCAATCACGCCGCCTATAGCTATCTGATGAACCCGGAAGGCCGGTTCGCGTGCGTGCTCGCCTATGAGCTGACCCCGGAGCAGACGGCCGCCAAAATCCGTGCGGCAATGCAACAAGGCGACCGCACAGAGCGTTGCTGATATTCGCCTGACGCACGAAGCCGCTTGCGGAGGCCATTAACGTTCCGCATGTTATGCTGCGACGCACAACGAGAATGGGCCAACAATGCTCTACACCCTCTACGAGACCAGCTACTACGGCGCTGCGCCGATGCGAGCGGCGGCGTTGGCGACCCGAAACTTCTGGAGTTCTCCGCTGAATCCAGCGGCAGATACGCCACTTGGACGACGATTGTTCGCCACCGCCGACCTCTTCGCCAACATGACGCGCCGATATGGCAAGCCGGCCTGGGGCATCGACAACGTCACAATCAACGGAACCGCCGTGCGGGTGCGTCCGACCACGGTCTGGTCCAGCCCGTGGTGCAAACTGACCCATTTCGCGCGCGATATGTCGGACCTGCGTCGAGCCGGCAAGACCGAGCTGGAACCGGCGTTGCTGATCGCGGCGCCCTTGTCGGGCCACTATGCAACGCTGCTGCGCGGCACGGTCGAGGCCTTTATGCAGGACCATGACGTCTTCATCACCGAGTGGACCAATGCCCGCGACGTGCCGTTCGTCGAGGGTCGCTTCGATTTCCACGACTACATCAACCACATCCGCGACATGCTGCGGCAGATGGGACCTCGGCCCCACGTCGTTGCTGTCTGCCAGCCCGGGCCACCCGTGCTGGCAGCGGCGGCCTTGATGGCCGAAGACAACGAAGAGAGCCGCCCGGCGTCCATGACCTTCATGGGGTCACCGATCGATGCGCGCTTGTCGCCGACCGTGACCAACAAGCTTGCCGAAGATCGCCCCTTCGCGTGGTTTGAATCCAACATGATCTACAACGTGCCGCCGCCCTATATGGGCACCGGTCGGCGCGTCTATCCAGGCTTCGTGCAACTCGCCAGCTTCATGTCAATGAACATCGAGAAGCACAAGGAAGCCCACCAGAACTATCTGAAGCAACTGATGGCCGGCGATGGCGACAGCGCCGACAAACACCTGGAATTCTACGACGAATACCTTTCGGTTCTGGATCTGACCGAGGAATTCTATCTGCAGACCGTCGACGTGGTGTTCCAACGCCACCTTTTGCCCAAGGGTGAACTGTTCCACGAAGGCCGCCGCGTCCGGCCCGAGCGGATCACCGACATCGGCTTGATGACTGTCGAGGGAGAGAACGACGATATCTCTGGCATCGGCCAGACCCAGGCTGCGCATGATCTTTGCCTTAGCCTGTCGCCGGAACTCAAGGTCGACTATGTCCAGCCGCACGTCGGCCATTACGGCGTCTTCAACGGCAAGCGTTTCCGTGAGGAGATCTATCCCCGGGTCCGCGATTTCGTTCGCAAGGTTGAGCACGCCCAGCCCCGCGCCAATGTCCGGCAACCGGTTGCGACCTCGGCGGATGTGGTGCCGATCCGGTCGCGCAGCGCCAAGATCTGAGGCGGTCTTCGCTTCGCGAAGGCGGGATGACACCGTAGGTTTGTCGGGTGAGTCTCTTTCAGGCCCCCCTTCGCGACGGCGATAAACTGGATGTGTCCGGCGCGGTTGTGCGACTTAAGGTCAATGCGCGAGCCAGGCGGGTTTCTCTTCGTCTGGATCGTACGCGGCGCGAGATCGTGGCGACCGCCCCGTCACCGCGCAGACTGGCCGAGGCTGTCGCATTCGCCCGTGCGCGCGTCGATTGGATCACAGCGCGTCTGGCGGAGCTGCCGGACACAGCACCACTCAATCCCGGCCAACTGATCGAGGTCTTCGGGCGACCCGTGCGTCTGGAGGCCGGAACCGGACGCGCCCGATGGATTGAGCCTGAGGACGGCTCGACCCCGCGGATCGCAGCGATGGGCGAAGGTGAAGGCTATGCCCGGGCCGTCATCCTGGTGATCCGCAAGAGGGCCGCGGAAGTGCTGGCCGAACGCACCGCACACTATGCCGCGCGGCTGGGTGCCCCGATGCCAAAAGTGTCGGTGGCCGACGCGAAGTCGAGGTGGGGCTCCTGCAGGCCCGGCCCGCGCGGAACCGCCGGTGTCATCCGCTACTCCTGGCGCCTCGCTCTGGCGCCCTTCGAGGTGGCCGACTACGTCGCCGCCCACGAGTGCGCCCACTTGCTGGAACTGAACCACGGCCCCCGCTTCTGGGCTCATGTGCGCGACCTGATCGGAGATGAGCGGCGTCACCGCGCCTGGCTGCGGTCCGAAGGCGCCCGGTTGCACGCCTTCGGGCGCTGAGATCAGAACGTCGGCTCTTGTCGAGGGCGTTCGCGCGGCGGCCGGTCGAATTCCGATGAAGGCGGAGGCTCGTCCCGGTCGCCCGTGAAGAACTCGGTGACGCCCTCCAGGATCTGGTCGATCGGGCCCTCGGGCGGGGTTTCGGGCAAGACCCCGCCGGGGATCGGCTGCACCTTCAACCGAGGCAGTGCGGCGGTCATATAGTCTTTCCACATGCCGGCAGGCGCGGAGCCGCCGGTTACCCGTTTCATGGGCTTGTTGTCGTCCTTGCCCACCCAGACGGCCGTCACAAAGCCCCCCGTGTAGCCTACGAACCAGGCGTCACGGTAGTCGCTGGTGGTGCCGGTTTTACCCGCGAGGTCAAAGCCCGGCACGTTGGCACGGGTGCCTGTGCCACCGGTAATCACACCGCGCATCATGCTGACCATGTAGGCCAGGGCGGGCTGACTGATCACCGCTTGCCGGGGCCCCCGATCGACGCCGCGATCATAGAGGACGCGACCTGTGGATGTACGGATCCGCTCGATTCCGTAGCCCTTGGCAAACACGCCACCATTGGAGAACGGAACATAGGCCTGCGCCATCTCCAATGGACTGACCTCGACGGCGCCCAGCGCCATGGACGGGTCCTGCTGGATCGGTGAGGTGATCCCCAGCCGCCGCGCCGTCGCGGCGACGTTCGAGGCCCCCAGTTCGTCGGTCAACCGGGCGGCGACCGTGTTTACAGACTGGGCCAGTGCGGTGCGCAAGGTGATCGCGCCCAGGAACTGGCCGGTGTAGTTCCTGGGTTCCCACGTTCCGATCTTGATCGGCTCATCCAGTACGGGCGTCTCCGGCGTGCGCCCGGCCTCCATGGCGGTCAGATAGACGAAGGGTTTGAAGGCCGAGCCGGCCTGTCGGCGCGCGGTCGTGGCCCGGTCGAACTGGGATTGCAGATAGTTGGTGCCGCCGACGTAGGCGCGGATACGACCCTCGCCATCGAGGGAAACCAACGCGCCTTGCTCCACACCCTGACCGGCCCCGGCGGCGACGCCTCGCTGGATCGCCTGTTCGGCGCTGGCCTGCAGCGGCAGATCGAGCGTGGTTTCCACAACCAGGTCTTCGGTGGGTTCGCCGACCAGCGCACGGACCTGATCGTCCACCCAGTCGGTGAAATACTGCGCCCGCTGGTTGGCCAGCACCGGATTGACCCGCACCTTGACCCGGATCGCGGCGTCCCGCTCGGCTGGCGCGATAAAGCGAGCCTGCACCATCTCATTCAGCACGATGGTGGCACGCCTGGCCGCCCGGTCGGTTGAGGCGACGGGCGAGTACCGCGACGGCCCCTTCATCACCCCGGCCAGCAACGCACTCTCACCCAGGGTGAGCTGCTGGGCGGGCTTACCAAAGTAGCGCTGCGATGCCGCCTCGATGCCATAGGCCCCGGCGCCGAAATAGACCCGGTTGAGATAGAGTTCGAGAATCTGCTTCTTGGAGAATTTTGCCTCCAGCCAGACAGCCAGGATAAGCTCCTGAGCCTTGCGGCGATAATTCTGGTTCAGGTCAAGGAACAGGTTACGCGCCAGCTGCTGGGTGATGGTCGAGCCGCCGCGCAAGGGGCCGCCCTCGCCGCGATGCTGCATATTGTAGATCTGGCTGCGCGCAATGCCCCAGGGGTTGAAGCCGAAGTGCCAGTAGTACCAACGGTCTTCGATAGCGATGAATGCCTTCGGCACATAGGCCGGCAGCTTGTCCAGATCGACGGTTGCGGCCGCCTGACTGCCCCGCACCGCCAGCAACCCGCCGGAACGATCCAGATACGAGACCGATGGCTGACGCTGGGCATTGTAGAGTTGCGAGGTGTCCGGCAGGTCTGTCGCGAACACAGCAAAGAACGCGACGGCAAAGATGATCCCCCAGACGCCGAGCACCAGCATGCCGTAAATCAGCGATTGCAGGAATGAACGCCTGGGCCGGTCTGCCTTCGGCGTCTTGGCACTGGCCATAGTTGCGGGATCCTGAGCGGTGGTTGTGCCGCGCCAGACCCTTTCCGGTCAGGTTCGGGCGGTTGCCATATGTCAAAGCCACGGAACGCTCAACATGATTGACGAGATATGAACGCAGCCCCGGGGGCGTCGCAACGGCCCTGCGCATCCGCAGATCAGGTCTGCATTCCCGCATAGCCATAGTTCGCAAATCGCTGTTGCAGGCTCGATCTTAACACTGTTATCTTAGCG
>JANORH010000496.1:0-3450 GCA_031415215.1 Alphaproteobacteria bacterium
TGCCCGCGATCCTGGCCGGGGCATTCCCCGATCCACCGCACCCTATTCCTTGGGATTAGCCTTCACCCTACTGTCGCGGCTTCGTGCAAGGATAAGCCCATGATTACCGCCGTGCTCGCCGCCGCCGCCATCTCCGCTGTCTGTGACCTGGAGGCGCCGTCGGGCAAACCCGGCTGCACACGCGCCGCCGTCGATGCCTTGCCCATGAATGCGATCCAGGCGATTGGCACCCACAACAGCTACAAGATGGCGATCGCGCCGAACGAGATGGCGATGATCCGGGCAGCAAACCCGCGCGAGGCTGACGCGATCGACTATAGTCATCCGCCCCTGGCCAGCCAGTTGAGCGCGGGCGCAAGACAGCTGGAAATTGATATCGTCTATGATCCGGTTCCCGGAGCCTTCGCCGCACCTATGGGGTTCAGAAACGCCGGGGCAAAGGCCGTGCCCTATGATTTCGCCCCGCTGAAGCAGCCGGGACTGAAGGTCATCCACGAAGCCTCGGTGGACTACCGGTCCGTCTGTCCGCTGTTCGTCGGTTGCCTGAAGGATATCCGCAACTGGTCCAAAGACCATCCGAACCACATGCCGATCCTGGTGCTCCTCAATCTGAAAGAGGGCGGCCTGAACCTGCCCGGCGCGACGAAGGCCCCGGTGTTTGATGCCGCCGCCATGGACCTGATCGACGCCGAGATCCGCAGCGTGTTTCCAGAAGCAGCACTCATCACACCCGACCAGGTTCAGGGCCGTCATGCTACCCTGCGCGACGCCGTTGCAGTTGGTGGATGGCCCAGCCTCAAGGCGGCGCGGGGCAGGGTGATAGTGGCGCTGGATTGCCCGCCTGATCAGGTCGCCCGCTACCGGGGTGATCGCAAGGTGCTGGAGGGTCGTGCCGCCTTCGTCAACACCGATCCGACGTCACCCGCCGCCGGCTACATCACGCTGAACGAGCCCAAGGAACTGGCGGGTCAGATTTCGGCGGCGCTCAAGGCGGGCCTGATCGTGCGCACCCGCGCCGACGCCGACACGCGCGAGGCTCGCACCAACGACACCGCTCGTCAGGTTCAGGCCCTGGCATCAGGGGCCCAGTACATCTCGACGGACTATATGACGCCCGACACGCGGTTCAGCGCCTATGTCGCGAAACTGCCGAGCGCCGGCAAGGCGCGCCTGTCACCGGCGCATCGCCAGGCTGGTCCAGCGGGGTCCGCCGTAACGGACCCCAAGAACCCTAGCCGCTGACCTTCAGGTTGGTCGCAGAGGTCTTGCCACTGCGGCGATCCTGTTCGAGATCGAAGTTCACCGTCTGGCCTTCATTCAGACCCGACAGACCCGCCTGCTCGACCGCCGAGATGTGGACGAAAATATCCTCGCCGCCACTCTCGGGTTTGATGAAGCCGAAGCCCTTGGTCGGATTGAACCACTTCACGACGCCCGCGCCGGACCCGGCAGCGTCGCCGCGCTGGCGTTCGCCGCCACCAAATCCGCCGCCACCGCCGCGATCGCCACCGCCAAAGCCACCGCGATCACGCCCGCCGCCGCCGCCAAATCCGCCCCGGTCGCCGCCGCCGCCGTAACCACCGCGGTCACCGCCACCGCCGTAACCGCCTCGGTCACCGCCGCCGCCGTAGCCACCGCGATCACCGCCGCCGCCGCCGCCGCCAAAGCCGCCGCCACCGCCGCCCGCACGTCGGGGTTGGGGGGTGCCCTGCGCTGTCACAACGATCTGCGTCGCCGCCAACTTGCCCGAACGTCGATCCTGTTCGAGTTCGTAGTTGACCTTGTCGCCCTCGTTGAGGCTGTCGAGGCCGGCCTGATTGAGGGCCGAGATGTGAATGAAGACATCAGATCCGCCATCGTCCGGTTGGACGAAACCAAAACCCTTAGCCGTGTTGAACCACTTGACCGTACCGCTCGCCATATCGTCGCAATCCACCGAGATAGAGAAGTCTCCGCCGGGCACAAGCCGGCGCCCGGCTGATCGTCGTGACAAGCCGTAATGACTTTGTAGCCGGGGATTTTCCAGATGGCCAGCGCCCGTGACAGGGTCCTGCAATCAGCCTATTGCAGCCGCCCTTTGGTCACGGTCAGCTCCGAGGTTCTCAGGTGAAGAGCGTCTGCGTTTATTGCGGGTCGTCGGCGGGGACGGACCCTGCCTTTCTGGAAGAGGCGATCCGCTGCGGGACCTATATCGCGCAGGCCGGGCTGACGCTGGTCTACGGCGGCGGCAAGGTGGGCCTGATGGGGGCCGTAGCGGACGCCGCCCTTGCGGCAGGCGGGCGCGTCGTGGGCGTGATGCCGGAACATCTGGTCAGCCAGGAGATCGCTCACCGCGGCCTGACGGAATTGCGCGTGGTCGCCTCGATGCACGAGCGCAAGCAGGCCATGGAAGAACTCAGCGACGGGTTTCTCTGTCTGCCTGGCGGCCCGGGTACCTTCGAGGAAATCTTCGAGCAATGGACCTGGGCGCTATTGGGCGTGCATGCCAAGCCGTGTGGTTTCGTCAACGTGGCTGGCTACTATGACTTGATGCGCGCCACCATCGACCAGATGGCGGACAAGGGCTTCATCGCCCAGCCCTACGTCGACATGCTGATCTACGCCCCCACCACGCCTGAGGTGATCGAACGGTTCCGCAGCTACGAGGCCCCCGCGCCCAAGTGGACGATGACGAAGCCGCCGAAATTTTAGAATATTCTTATTTTTTGAACGTCTTGGGCGGGCTTGACCCGCCTATCCAACCGGCGTTTCAGAATGGGTCGCCGGGTCAAGAGCCCGGCGATGACGACCTATTTTGGGGTGGAGTGTTTCGCCGACAGGCCTCTACGTCAGGTCCAGCCGATAGACGTTGGTCGCGGTGCCGGAGAACAGCGCCGTTTTCTCCGCCGCCGATGCCCCCTTGGCGATATGCTTGAAGGCGTTCCAGAGGGTGGCATAGCTGCAACTGCCCATGTCGACCGGGAAGTTGCTCTCGAACATGCAGCGATCCGGACCGAACGCCTCGATACAGGTCTCGATGTAGGGAGCCCACTCGCGGGCCAGCTGTTCGGACGGCGCGCGCGGCTCGGCCAGGAATGACGGGAAATTGCAGAACGCCATGGCCAGGCCGCCCAGCTTGACCACCACCTTTGGTGACTTTGCCAGTTCGCGGACGTTGGCGCGCCAGATGTCGAAGCGTTCCGGCAATTTGCCGGTGTAGCTGCCACGTCCCAGTGGCGTGCCCACATGGTCGAGCACCAGGGTGGTGTCCGGGAACGCGCGGGCCAGGTCGATGACGTCGGGAAGTTGCGGCTCCAGCAGCCAGGCATCAAAGCTCAGGCCCAGTTCGCCCAGGTGCCTGAACCCCTTGCGAAAGGTGGCGTCGCGATAGAGCCCGGCCTCAACACGGTTCAGCGGCCCCAGCACATCCTTGTCGGCGTCGAAGGAGGCGGAGTTGCGAATGCCCTTGAA
>JANORH010000497.1:0-12532 GCA_031415215.1 Alphaproteobacteria bacterium
CGACCGGCGACAAGACCTTCCGGTCACGGCCGAAGAAGCTGTTCAATCCGGCGATCAACCTCAGGGCCGGACAGGACTATCTGGCCTACCTGATGGATCGCGGGGTCGGGTCGGACATCCTGCGCACTGTGGCGGCCTACAACGCCGGGCCCGGTGCCGTGCTGAAAACCATCAGCATGGTGGGCGACCAGGATCCGCTGCTGCTGATCGAAAGCCTGCCGGCGCTGGAGACCCGCAACTACGTCGAGAAGGTCATGACCGCCTACTGGACCTACAAGCGGATGTTCGGCGAGGAGACCCGCACCCTCGACGCCCTGGCCAGCGGCGCGCGACGCATAGACGCCCACCTCGACCTAACCCGTCCGCCGGGGATTGAACCCCAGGCCGCGCCGCAGACGCTTGAGATCGGTGCCCTGACCACTCGCGAGGCGGCTGCGCTCGATTAGAACGCCGTAGGCTCGGCGCGCAAACAGGCCCGGCCCGGGCAGTCCCAGCACCAGCGCGGCCTGGCTACCTCGCCCCAGATAGCCCGTCAGCGATCCAATCCAGCCGTCATGCAGCCGGAAGGACGCCGGCAGCACAGCCAACCAATCCGCCCGCGCAACAGCCGCTGCCGCTTCGATGGAGGGCTGCAGGTCTGCGCCCGTCTCCTCACAGAGGTTGACGATATCGGCCTGGCCCGTGGCGGCGACAATGACGACCTGTCGCACCAGCCCATCGACTGCACCTGCGGTCAGTTGGGCCAGAAGTGCTGGAAGACGTTCCGGTTCGGTCCGGGCATCGATGATCACCGTAAGCATGGACCGGAGAAGCCGTGTTTCCAGGTGAGCGTCAATATGTTCTTGTTTTGTTTCATTGTCAAATCTAGACTCGAGGCATGATCAACATCCCCCTCCCCATCCGTGGTCGCGGCGCGCGGTCCAACGCCAGCGGGCGCTTTGAGTCGGAAACGGTCGAGGCTTTCGATGATGGATGGACGCCGGACGATGCGGAGCCGACGCAGTTCCGCACGACTGTCACTGCTGAGCAGGCCCGGGTGATCATCAGCCGAAACGACAGCCCCGACATCGGCTTCTCGGCCTCGATCAATCCTTATCGGGGCTGCGAGCATGGCTGCATCTACTGCTATGCCCGCCCTGCCCACGCCTGGATGGGCCTGTCACCGGGTCTGGATTTCGAATCAAAGCTGTTCTTCAAGCCTCATGCCGCCAGCCTGCTCGAGGCTGAATTGCGGAACCCCCGCTACAAGCCCGAGCGCGTCCATATCGGCGGCAACACCGATCCCTATCAGCCGGAGGAGCGCAAACTTCAGCTCACCAGGGGTCTGATCGAGGTGCTGGTGCGGTTTCGCCACCCGTTCTCGGTGATCACCAAGTCTGCGCTGATCCTGCGGGATCTGGATCTGCTGACGGCAGCCGCCCAGGACGGCCTGGTCCGGGTGGCGGTCTCGGTCACCAGCCTGGATCGCAAGCTCGCCCGCTCGATGGAGCCACGCGCCGCCACGCCAGAAAAACGCATCGAGGCTATTCACCAACTCAGGGCGGCGGGCGTGCCGGTAACGGTAATGTTTGCCCCGGCCATCCCCGGTCTGAACGATCACGAGATGGAGGCCGTCCTGGAACGGGCCGCACAGGCCGGGGCCACGGGCGCGGGATATGTGGCTCTGCGTCTGCCGCTGGAGATCAAGGACCTGTTCCGCGAATGGCTGGAGAGCGATCATCCAGACCGCGCGCGCCGCGTGATGTCGCTGGTGCGCCAGATGCGAGGTGGCAAGGACTACGACGCCCAATGGGGCAGCCGCATGCGCGGCAACGGCCCCATCGCCGACATGATGAACACCCGCTTCAAGGCGGCGCGCAGGCGATACGGCCTGGAGGCACCGAGGTTACCGACCGATATGTCGGGTTTTCGGGTGCCGCCTCGGGCCGGTGACCAGATCGACCTGTTCGGCAACGTCTCCCTCGCGCCGCACGACCGCAGCGCCCCCTCCACCGCTTCGCGGCCCCCCTCCCCCGTTGGCACGGGTGAGGAACGATAGTCACCGCGTGCTGCGGCGGTCGTTCAGCATGGGTTTGCGGGTTTGCTGGACCGGGGCGCCGGAGGAACGTGAATCGCGGAGGCCGCCCTGGACAACGGGTTGGTAGGTCGCGCCATAGGTTTTCATGATGTCGGGCCCTCTCGGCCGGGTCGGGTGTGCGGATGCTGCACAACCCGGGTTAAGTCGTCAGCGACCGCCAGCGTTCGGGAAGGACTTCAGCGCCGACACCGAGACCGGTGGCTTGGCGGCTTCCTTCTTGGGCTTGCGGGTCTCTTTGTTCGATTTCTTCTGACCCTTGGCCATGGTCGTATTCCTTTGTTGAGCCGCAAAGATAGCACGCCTCGCGGAACCTCCCGCAGGCTTTCTCAGCGGTTGAACACACCGACCAACTCGATATGCGGCGACCACAGGAACTGATCCACCGGCAAGATGCGGTCCAGGCGGAACCCGGCGTCGATCAGCGTGCGCGCGTCGCGGGCGAAGGTGGCGGGGTTGCAGGAGACCCCGATCACGCGTGCGACCTTTGAGCTGGCCAGTTCCGCCGCCTGTTCCGCCGCGCCGGCGCGGGGCGGATCGAAGACGGCGACGTCTGTATGGCGCAGGTCGTGGGCCAGCAAGGGCCGGCGGACCAGGTCGCGCGCCTCGACGGTGACACCCTTGAGACCGGGTGCCGAGGCCAGCGCCGCGCTCAGCGCTGCGACGGCGCCGGGTCCGAAGTCGACCGCATGGGTGGGCGCGATCTCGGCCAGTCGGAACGTGAAAGTACCGACCCCCGAATAGAGGTCGGCGATCCGTGAAGCGCCAGCGGCCTCCTTGGCCACGAAATCAGCCAGGATCGTCTCCGCGCTCTTGGTCGCCTGCAGGAAGGCACCGGGCGGCAGGCTGACGCGGCCGGGACCCAGCCGCACCTGCGGCAGGCGCGCCATATAGGCGACCTCGCCCGAGAGGGTGACGCGGGCAAAGTCGGCCTCGGCGGCGCGCTCCGCCAATTGCATCCGGGCGTCAGCCGACAGGCCGCCGCTCTTGGCCTCGACGCCGGTGATGTCGATGTCCAGTCCGGTGTCGGTGAGCGTCACGTGCAGCGACGGCGCGGACTTGGGATGTTCAAACAGGCGCGCGGCCAGCCGCCTTAGTTTCGGCAAGGCGGCCTGGATCGCGGGATCGGCGATGGGGCAGACCTCAATGTCCACCAGATCCCAGGATTTACGAGCCTTGTAGCCGAGGCGGGCGCTGTCTCGGTCACCGCGACGGGCATGCAGGGTCACGCGGCGGCGGGTGCCAGGGTCGGCGGCGAAGGGCGGCAGGACCTCGGCCTCAACCCGCTCGCGGGCCAGGGTGCCGACCATGCGCTCGACCTTCCAGGCCAGATAGGGTTCGTGGCTCCAGTGCTGCAGGGCGCAACCGCCGCACACCGTGAAGTGCGGGCAGACGGCGGCAATCCGGTTTGCGCTGGGGGTCAGCACCTCGATCAGATCACGCCGCTCGCCATTGCCCTGAGCGGACACCAGCTCACCCGGCAAGGTAAAGGGCACGAAGACCGGGCCGGCCGCCATGCCGTCGCCTTCCCCGCCCACGGCGTCGATAGTCAGCTCGACCACGGGACCGGTCGGCGGGCCTGACGGCGTAGCAGTCTGCGAGCGCGGCTTGGGTCGGCGGCGTTGCGGCCTCATTTCGGGGTTCCGGAGCGTAGCGCGCTTAAGGCAAAATGAACGAACATGAACGACTTTCTAAGCGACCGTTCAGATTGGCCGCCGCATCTTCGCCGCAAGCCTCGCCGTAAAACGGGCTTGAGCTTCTTCTTGAGGGATATCGAATGTCAAAGCGTGTCACCATTGCCAAGACGGCCACCGCCGCCCTCGCCGGCCTGATGGCGCTGAGCGCTGCGGCTCCCGTCTTGGCCCAGCCCGCAGGCTCCTACACCGCCGAGAGCCCCAAGGGCTACTATTACGACCCGTGCAAGCGCGAAACCAACCAGCGCGGAACAGCCGGCGGGATCATGGGTGGGCTGGCCGGTGCCGCAATCGGCTCCAATGTCGCCGCGCGCAACGCCCGCACGGAAGGCGCTTTGCTAGGCGGCCTGCTGGGGGTGATCGCCGGCAGCGTGGTCGGCAACAAGACCGCCGCGTGCACCTCGGGCGGTACGTACTCCACGTCTGAACCCCTTCCGCCAGTGAGAGTCGAGGCACCCTACTACAGCCGCGATGCCTATGCCGACAGGTCGGCTGCCCAGGCCCGTGATGACGCCTATGCCCGGGACAATCGCATCGAGCGCGATCCGCCTGCGGACCGCGCGCCCGGTTCGGACAACTGCACCCTCGCCGAGAGCCCGATCTACATGCCCGACGGTCGCACCCAGATGCGGTTTGTCCGGGTATGCCGCGACGCCAACGGCAAATACGCGGTCGTCGACTAAACCTTCATCTCCCCCATCGCTATGCGATGGCGGGAGGGGGACCGCGCCCCGCAGAGGGCGTGGGGGAGGGGGCAAGCCGCGAGCGCTGAGCCAAGATCACCCGGTCGATCCGCGTGGCTTGGGGCCTGCCCCCTCCACCCCCCGCTCTTCGGCGGGCGGTCCCCCTCCCGCCGCTTCGCGGGGGAGGTAAGTCGCCCAGAGCAAGAACTCGCGGTTGCCGTCGCCGCCGGTGATGGGGCTGTCAGCGGTGGCCTGGACGGTCCAGCCGCTGGCCGTGACGTAGTCGCAGACGGATTGGAGTGACGCCGCACGCGCAGCGTCGTCTGTGACGATACCGCCCTTGCCGACGTTGCCGCGACCGACTTCGAACTGAGGCTTCACCAGCGCCAGTAAATCCGCGCCCTCGCCCGCCAATGCAAGAGCAGCCGGCATGGCCTTTTTGAGACTGATGAAGCTGACGTCTGCGACGATCAACCCCGGGGCTTGCGGGATCTGAACCGAGGTCAGGCCACGCGCGTCGCTGGCCTCCATGTTGATAACCCGTGGGTCGGCGGCGACGCCGCGATGCAGCTGTCCGCGCCCGACGTCTACGGCGTAGACGCACACCGCGCCCCGTTGCAGGCAGACCTCGGTGAAGCCGCCGGTCGAGGCGCCGATGTCCAGCACCACGCGGCCCTCGACCGTCACAGGCCAGAGCTCCAGCGCATGGGCCAGCTTCAACGCCCCGCGACCGACCCACGGGTGTGCCGGCTCGGCCTCCAGCTCGGCGTCATCGGCCAGCAGCTCGGCCACCTTGGTCACCGGGCGGCCGTTGGCGCGGACGCCCCCGGCTTCGATGGCGGCGCGAGCCTTTGCACGGCTGTCAAACAGGCCGCGCTCGACCAGCAGCAGATCGGCCCTCGTCTTCATAGGAGCGGCGTCTTCAGGTCGCCTGATCCTCGAAAAGCTTCTTCAGTTCGCTCTTCAGGATCTTGCCGTTGGCGTTGCGCGGCAGCGTCTCAGGCCAGAACTTCACCGTCACCGGGACCTTGAAGGCCGCCAGACGCTCGGCGACGTGGGCGCGCAGCTCGGCTTCAGTCACCTCCGCACCCGGCTTCAGGGTGACGACCGCGCCCGGCTCCTCACCCAGAATCCGATGCGGGATGCCGACCACGGCGGCGTCCATGATCGCGGGGTGGTCGTAGAGGACGTTCTCGATCTCGACGCAGTAGATGTTCTCACCGCCGCGGATCAGCATGTCCTTGGCCCGGTCAAGGATGAAGCAGAAGCCGTCCTCGTCGATCTTGGCCAGGTCGCCGGTGCGCACCCAGCCGTCGACAAACGTCTGGGCCGTGGCCTCGGGCTTGTTCCAGTAGAGCTTGGCGTTCATCGGTCCCTTGGACCACAGCTCGCCCATCTGACCGGTCGGCAGCAGGGTGACGCCATCGGCCGGATCGCGGATCTGCAGCTCGGCCACGGCGGCGGCTGGGCCGCAGCTGTCGGGGCGATGCTGATAGTCCTCGGCACCGTTCGATGTGACCGTGGCGCAGGTCTCGGTCATGCCCCAGCCCTGCCCCGTCTGTGACTTGGGAAAGACCTCCTTCAGGCGACGCACCAGCTCCGGTGCCGAGGGCGCGCCACCGTAGGATACCCCTTCGAGCGACGACAGGTCATAGTTGGCCCGCGCCGGGTGCTCGATCAGCTGCCAGGCGATGGTCGGCACGCCACCCGCAGAGGTGATCTTCTCGCGCTCGATCAGCTCAAAGGCGCGGATGGCGTCCCACTTGAACATCAGGACAACCTTGGCACCGGCAAACACCGAGGGGTTCAGCACCGCGAAACAGCCGGTAGCGTGGAAGAACGGCACCGACAGCAGGCTGGAGCGTTGCGGCGCGGTGGGGTCAGGGGCCGGCGGTGCCTCGCCCCGACGCAGGAAGCCCCGCGCGCCCGCTGCCCCGGCGGTGATGATGTTGGTGTTGATCGCCCGGTGTGTGGCCAGCGCGCCCTTGGGCTTTCCGGTGGTACCGGAGGTGTAGAAGATAGTGGCGTCGTCGTCGGTATGCAGATCCACCGGCGGGATGGGGCGGTCGGGCAAGGTCGCCCAGCTGTCGGCCCCGCCGATCACGCTTTCCAGCTTGGCCACGTAAGGGTGAGCGATCTCCTCGATCGAACGGCTGACATAGATGCGTTTGAGGTCCGGACAGTTGGCCAGATGCTCGGTGATCCGGGCGTAGCGCTCGGCATCCATCACCGCGACCTTGGACCCGGAATCGGTCAGGCCATATTCCAGCTCCGGTCCAGTCCACCAGGCGTTGAGGGGCGTGACGATGGCCCCGATGGAGGCCGCCGCGTAAAAGGCCACTGCCCACTCCGGCAGGTTTCGCATGATCACGGCGACGCGGTCTCCCTTGACCACGCCCCGGGCCTGAAGCTCGACGGCAAACGCAGCGACGGCGCGGTGGAAGGCGTCATAGGTGACGCGCTCATCCTCATAGACCATGAACACCCTGTCGCCGTGGCCCTTGGCCATCTCGCAGACGGCGCGCAGGGTGGGTGGCTGGTTCTTCCAGACCTTCATCGTCACGCCGCGAATGGTCTCTTCGCCGACCTCCGCCGCCGTGCCAGCGCTGCCGATCAGAGCATGAGCCTGGGCGATGGACATCGCGGGCCAACCGGGCGGCATAATGGCCTCGGACATTGTTCAAACTCCCGTCAAATCGCGCCAGATCCGTGCCCGCGCGTTAGGGTGCAGAACAACCACAACCCGCGACCGCGCGCCAGAGGCGCAACGACATGGTGCCGGATCAGCCGACCGTCGGGCGAATCAGGACCTGCGCCATCGTCAGGGCCAGACCCAGGGTGGCGGCGTTCCAGCTGAACGTCCGAAGCCAGGGCACGCCCCAGGCGTACAAGGGCAGAAACAGGATGCGGCCCGCCACATAGATTCCCGCACCCCAGGCGCTGAGTGTCCCGGTCCGGTTCAGGATTTCCAGCATCAGAACAGCCGCCACGAATACGGCGAAGGTCTCAACGAAATTGCGTTGTGCGCGATCCAGACGTGCGGCCACGCCGGTCGGGCGCAGGTCCTCGTCCCGAGGCCCGACGCTGTAGCGATTTCCAACCTGCGCCTTGAAGGTGAACGACGCCGCCGTCAGATGAACCAGCGCCAGCACCATAGACGCATACAGGCAGGCAAGTTCGAAGGACATGATCTGCTCCATCGCAGCGCCTGCATCGCGAACGGACCGTCCGCGTGACATGGCACCCAACAGATGCTGATCCTCGACCTGCTGGATGTCCAGTCCGGCAGCGCTAGCGACGTGGTGGCCCGGTGGCCCGGTGGAGGGGCAGGCCCAGGGTGGACCGCTTGGGTCGTGGGGGTGGTAAAGGCCTCAGAGTCGGCGCTGTCGCCGATCCAGCCAACCGGGCCTTGAGGCCGGGACTTGCTGACGCGGTGACGGGTGCCGGGACCGAGGTGAGTTGGGCCAGCAGTTCGCGCAAGGTCGGCAAGGCGCCGGGGGTTGGACCGGGCATAGCCGACGCATCGGCGGCAACGCCCTGAAGGGTCTTCAGGAACAGCGGGAGACTGGCACGTTCAACTTCCCGGTCACGCTCGCGCTCGCGGATGTCGCGCTCGCGGGCCGTGTTCCGTTCGGTCGGATCGGCGCGCTCACGCAGGTCTTCGTGTTTGGACGCCAACGCAGGCCGGACCTGGCCTAACCGCAGCTGCAGCCCCATCGCCACGCGCACCGAAAAGAAACAGCGGTCAAACAGCTGGAAGCATTCCAGACCCCGGGCCGACATCATCTCCCGCTCCGCCTCAGCCCCGAACGCAAGGCCCAGGCGGTAAGCGCACTGGGTCAGCGCGTCGAGCATCTCGCAAGAAGGGGTGGAGTCGATCATTGAGAACATATGTAGAACATAAATGACTAATGTCAAGTGCGATGCAATGAGCGCAAGGCCTCCAGGGGTTGGCTAACCTGTCCCTGAAACTCGAAATTTCTGCGCCCCGAGCTCTCAATGGATATGGACGGACCCCGGATGAATAGTCCCGGGACCCGCCCACATTCAGTGCGGATGTAACCTGTTACGTCACGCGACCGCCGCGCGACGGCGGCGCATCATGGCCCCCGCAGCACCAAAGCCCACGATCATCATCGCCCAGGTCGCAGGTTCGGGTACCGCTGCCCCGACACCGCCGCCGATATCGGTCACACCCCCGATGCGCACCTGACGAACGTCACCAATCGTGCCGTTTGCCGCGATGCTGAAGAAGTCGATCAACTGGCCGTCAATCGCCTGGGCGCTGAAGAAGCCACTGGCAGGAATGGTCAGAGCCTGAGTGAAGACTTCTCCATCGGTGTCCACAAACGTTAGTGTTGCCGAGGTCGCTGTACCTCCGAACAGCCGGAACTCCGCCTGGGTAAATGCCAGGCCGGCGTTCGAAAGATCAAAACCGACAAGCTGGTTGGTGAAGGTGTTGAAGGTGAACGGCGAGTTGATTGTGCCATCCATCGTGTCTAGGCGTGCCTGCCCTCCGGCAGCGACCAATGTCTCGCCGCCAGTTATGCTGATGAGGGTGTTTGTCTGGTTTGTGATCCCTTCCAGCGTGAGACCAGACACCGGCCCGTTGTTGAAGAGTACGTTCTCATCGGGCTGAATCGTACCCGGTCCGGAGTTGATGACGACCATTGCGGCCGCTGGCGACGCCAAAGCTAAAATTGCTGCTGCCGCAGCTGTTATGAATAAGTATCTCATCAAGCTATTTCCCTAACTACACAGACGTCCCACCCGTTCTCAACGGGGCTAACCAAAGGCAGTTCCCATCGGCCTCATGTGAATAGAAATCATGCTGTCGGCTGCGGGGTGAACCGGCCGGCCCGGTGCCCAGGGCTGACACGCCGGTCGACGGGAAAATTGAATTCGACCGTCGCGCCGGCAATCATGGCTTCCAGAAATTAGGGGCCTTTGTTTCCCAGGTCTTCACGGCAACGGAGGCTCACTGTGATCCTCAAGTTCTGGAGGGTTCATGCCCAAGACCACGATCATCGAAAGCCCCGTTGACGCCGTCGCCGACGGTGGCCACTTCGCGACGATGCCGAAAGACATCTCGCACGTGACTTTCTATTTCAACGTCACGGAGGCCGGTAGCGAGGACACCGAGTTCTTCTTCGTGAAGGTCGATACGCCAGATGCGGTGAATGACGATCTCGACACCTGGTACGATGCTGCGCTGACCGAAATCCTCTCCCGGAACGCCGATGTGCTGGCGGGCGCGCACCTGGATGGCGTGGCGATCAAGTTCGGTAGCGCAAAGGGCGGCACCGGCGGCGAATTTTACTACAAGATCGACGGAGACAGCACCGACGTCGACAGTCCGCCTGTCGGGTTTGCACAGGGCCGCGACCTTAGCGGCCATGGTGCCGAGTACAGCTATGGCGACCTCTTCGCCTGACACGCGGGACTATGGGGGCATCGGCAATAGCCCGTGACCCGTTGACGTTCGCCAGACGGCACCCGGCGGATCAGGGTGCGCTGGCGGCCCGCGCTACGGATTCTTCGTAGCGGGCACCCGCCAGGATGTTGGTGAGGGAATGGTTCCCCTCGTGGCAGGCGTGTTCGTACATCTGCTTGTCCGTTCGGAACCAGGAAAACTCTCCCAGCCAGGGGCCAGCGTAGACCTTCGGGTCGACGATGGTGAACTGGTAGAGCAGTTCCCTGTCCGAGATCGGCGTCAGGCGTTCGATCACCGTCGCGTCGCCCGGCACGATCAGGGTCGGCGCCACATGGATCCGGTCGGCGTCGGGCAGCCCCACCGTCTCGATGACCAGGGTCTCACCTTCCCAGTGGCCAATGGAATCGCCCAGACGGGACCAGGTGACCTTAGGGGCGTGCCCGGTGTTGAGGCGCACGATGCGGACGTCATCGCCGTATTCCACGTGGATGACCACGTGATCGGCGGTGCGAAGAATACGGATGTGGCTGTCCAGGGCGAACGAGGACAGCGGCGGCTGACCCTGGCCGACCAGGCAGCGCTCGGCGTTGGGGCGCTGTTCCGGATTGTCGAACAGGCCGGCGGGGGACGGCGTATTCAGTTCCTTCCGGGCGGCGGCGGTGTAGGGCAGCCTGCCGTCGGCCGGCTGGACCACGGCGCGGGTCCGCCGCTGACCCCGGACAATCGCCAGTCCGTCGGACTGGGTCACCAGCATCGGCACTTCCGGATCGAGCGTCCTGGCGAACTCATCAGACAACGCCGCCCCGGCGATGGCGGCGACGGCCTTGGCGTCTTCTTCAGACACCACCAGTTTCGGGGTCGAGGCCATGGCTTCCATCGGCAGGATGAAGTTCACGCGCCAGTCGCCCTCGATGCCGGGTTTCGCGAGGGCGGTACCGGCGGGTCTGCGCGTTTGAGCTTCCGCCACCAGAGCTATGGCAACGGAACCGACGAGCAATGCCGCAGCCAGCATGATCTTCATCACGTCCCCCGGTAGTTGGCGACCGAGGTGTGGCCCCCGCGTCACGCGTGGAAACTAATCACGCCCCGAGGGTCCAGACCAGAGGGCCGACGACTTACCCCCCGACGGCCAGCAAACGCGCGAGCGCACCTTCCAGCTTGGCTTTGGCGGCCTCGGCCTCTGCCAGGCGTTCGCGGTTTTCCTCGACCACTTCGTCCGGGGCGCGGGCGATGAAGTCGGCGTTGGCCAGCTTTTTGGCGGTGCGGTCGATATCGGAGGCCAGGGAGGCGACTTCCTTGGTCAGGCGCGCGCGCTCGGCGGTCAGGTCGATGAACTCGGCGACAGGCAGGGCGAAAGTGGCCCCGGCCACCACGAATGGGATCGCCCCCACCGGCGCTGTGTCCACAAACGCGACATCTTCAACGCGCAGCAATTGCATGATCATCGCCCGGTTGGAGGTCAGGACCGCCTGCTGGTCTTCGTGGCTTTCGACAACCAGCAGCAGGGGACGCGCAGACAGCGGCACGTTGAGGCCCGCGCGTACGGAACGGCCCTCGGAGATCGTCTCGATGATCAGGCCGATCTCGGCATCTGCTGTCGCATCGATCAGGTCTGTCGACAGATCCGGCCAACTTGCCACCATCAGGAAGCCGGTGTGATCGCGTTTCGCGCCAAGGTCCTGGGTCTGGGCCCAGAGCTCCTCGGTGATGAAGGGCATGGCGGGGTGCAGCAGCTTCAGGATCACGTCCAGCACCCAGGCGGTGGTGGCTTGCGTCTCGGCTTTGGCGGCGGCGTCGTCGCCGGTCAGCAGGGGCTTGGCGAGTTCGACGTACCAGTCGCAGAACTGGTTCCAGATGAAGCGGTAGAGCTGTTCGGTGGACTCGCCGAAGCCGCAGTCGGCCAGCGAGGCGGTGACGGCCTGGGCGGTGCGGGTGGTCTCACCCACGATCCAGCGGTTGAGCGGGGCGTTGACGGTGGCGGGATCAAAGCCCTCTACCCGGGCGCAACCGTTCATCTGGCAGAAGCGCGTGGCGTTCCAGAGTTTTGTCCCAAAATTACGATACCCTTCAATGCGTTGCTTGCTCAACTTGATGTCGCGCGCCTGGCCGGACATGGCCGTCAGCGTGAACCGCAGCGCATCGGCACCGTATTCGTCGACCAGCTCCAGCGGGTCCATGACGTTGCCCTTGGACTTGGACATCTTGGCGCCGGTGGCGTCGCGCACCAGGGCGTTGATGAAGATCCGCTTGAACGGCACCTCGCCGGTAAAGTGGATACCCTGCATCATCATCCGGGCCACCCAGAAGAAGATGATGTCGAAGCCGGTGATCAGGGTGTGGGTGGGATAGAACCGGGCCAGATCGTCGGTCTTGTCGGGCCAGCCCATGGTCGAGAACGGCCAGAGGCCCGACGAGAACCATGTGTCGAGGACGTCCTCGTCCTGGCGCAAGGGCGTTGGGCGGCCATACTGTTCATCCGCCTTTTTCTGGGCCTCGGCTTCGGTTTCCTCGACGAAGGCCTTGTTGTCAGGGCCGTACCAGGCGGGGATGCGGTGGCCCCACCAGAGCTGGCGGCTGACGCACCACGGCTGGATGTTCCGCATCCACTCGAAGTAGGTCCTCTCCCAGTTCTTGGGCACGAAGACGG
>JANORH010000498.1:0-1631 GCA_031415215.1 Alphaproteobacteria bacterium
CTTGCGCTGTCCGCGACGGACCCCGAGAACGCCGCGCTAACTTACAGCGCAACCGGCCTGCCACCAGGACTCATCCTTAACGCTTCGACCGGAGTGATCTCGGGCACCCTGCAAACCGCCGGGAGTTACAGCGTGACGGCAACCGTGTCCGACGGATCCTTGACCTCATCGCGACCCTTCACCTGGATCGCTGCGGCACAAGCGACGACGCTTCCTCCGCCGCCGCCGCCTCCGCCGCCCCCGCCGCCGCCGTCCGACACCACCGCGCCCACAGTGGCGTTCACGTCTCCGACGAACAACGAGACCGTCAACGGCAAGAACGTCAGGGTCAGAGTCACCGCGTCCGACACGGGCGGCCTTAGGTCTGTCAGTTATCTGCTCAACGGAAATGCACTCTCAGGCGCGATCACTGCTGCGCCCTACAACTACATGTGGGATATCAGCCGCGTGGCTAACGGCTCGCATCAACTCACGGCCAGAGCGGTGGATAACGCCGGCAACGTCGGCACCACCACGATTAGCGTGACCGTCAAAACCGGCGGGAACGGAAAGAACAGCCTCGACATCGCGGCCGATGACAACGCACCGGCGACGCGCTCGACCGAGGACATTGCGGTGTCGGGAGACTTCGACGGAGATGGCGACATGGATTTTGGGGTCGTCTCGTTATATGGGGAGATGGCGATCATTCAAAACCCTGCGCATCTGCTGCTGACAGTCACCAACCTGACCCGGGAAATCATCGACACCCAGATCTACAATGCCAGCGGCATCCTGGCGTTCGATTCCGATGGCGATGCGGATCCCGATTTGCTGGTGGTCGGGGCGATTGGATCGGTGCTTTACGTGGGTGGACCCGGAATGACTTTCACCCGATCGACTCACACTCCTGTTCCGCCAGGGGCGGTGTCCTCGGTGGTTGTGGCTGATTTTGACGGGGATGGCGACACGGACCTGGCCGCGTCCTGCGCGCAGCTCTCGTGCGTGACGGTGTCATTGCGTGATGCGGCCGGCAACTTTGCGGCATACCTCAAAGCTGATGTGCCGTCGGCCCGCTACCTGGCAGCGGGCGATCTGGATGGGGACGGCTTGCCGGATCTGGTCGGCACGGGCGAGTCGCTCTGGGTGGCGCTTTCGGGGCGTGCCGCTCGCTCGGTGCCGCCGCCGCCGTTGCCCGGCCCGAGGAACGCCGCCAATCGTCTGGTCATCAACGAGGTGATGGCCATCAACTCCGGTTACGCGCTGGACGCGGACGGCGGCCGCAACAGCGACTGGCTGGAAGTTTACAACGGCACGACCGCGCCGATTCCGCTGGCGGGCTGGCGGTTGAGCCTGGTACGGACGAACGTCACCGGCATCCCGGTCACCAACCAGTTTGGGTTTACCAACTCCTTCACCCCCACCAACTGGGTGGTGGTGACGAATGAATACCTGTTTCCGAACGACGCTCCCCTACCGCTGGGCCGGCATCAGTTGGTCGTCTGCACATCATCGATTAGATCGGCCTACCACGCGGGGTTCAGCCTGCCCGGCGCTGGCGGCACACTTTGCCTGTTCGATCCGCAAGGGGTCGAGGTGGACCGGCTGGACTACGACCAGCAGCAGGGCAACATTTCCCACAGCCGCTTTCG
>JANORH010000499.1:0-5432 GCA_031415215.1 Alphaproteobacteria bacterium
TGGCTGTGTCGACACGCGACCCTAACGAGCCCAGATAATCCAGCATCCGCGAATCGGCGGGTTGCGTAGAATGAATTGCGGGGGTTCGGCACTGCCGGACGCCCAGCCGAGAGGGCCGGGTATAATTATGGGCACGCGGGGTTTGCGAGGCGGGCGCATCGGGCGTTGCCTGGCCTATGCTGCGATGGTTCCGATGATGTTCGGGTCCCTGGCGACGGCTCAGACCGTAGCTGTTCCGCCGGTCGCGTCCACTCCTGTTCCCGTTGTTCCAGCGACCCCGGCCCCGCCTGTAGAGATACCGCCGCTGACGCCGGCTCAGGCACAGACGGCGCTCAAGGTGATGCAGGCTGCGGATCTGCACGGATTGCAGGCCCGGACCTATGTCCCGGACGGGATTGCGGCCTCCGGCGAACTGACCCCGGCACAGCAGACGGCTCTGGCCGACGCCCTGGTGCGATATGCCCACGACGTTCACATTGGCCGGATGGAAGCAGCGGACTTTCCGGAAGACTGGGCTGTGCGACCGGCCGCTTATGATCCAGCGGCGGATCTGGTGCGGGCGCTGGCCGAGGGCCGGTTGCAGGCCTGGCTGGACAGCCTGCCGCCTCGATACTCCGGCTACGCTGCCCTGAAGCGCGGACTGGCCCGTTATCGGGAAATCTCTGCGGCGGGTGGCTGGAAGGTGCTGGCCGCAGGCAAGCCCATGGGCCTGACGTCTACTGATCCGCGCGTTCCGGCGCTTCGGGCGCGGTTGGCGGTTGAGGATGCCCAGATCCCGGCCGCGGGCGGTGCAGGGTTCGACAAACCGTTGCAGGAAGCCGTCCAGCGCGCCCAGCGGCGCTTTGGCTTGAATCCGGACGGCGTGGTTGGCCGCGAGTTGCTAAGCCACCTGAACCAACCAGTCAGCCAGCGGGTTCTGCAAATCGTCGCTAACATGGAACGTTGGCGCTGGTTGCCGTCGGTCATGCCAGCGACGCGAGTTCAGGTGAATTCCGGTGCGGCGATCGTCACGCTGTTCCGGGATGATAAGCCGGTGATGTCAATGAAGGCGGTTTCGGGCCGCCCGGGCAACGAGACTCCGATGTTGGTCTCATCGATCCATAGCGTGGTCATCAATCCCCCGTGGAATGTGCCGTCGGGCATTGCCCAGAAGGAACTGTGGCCCAAGCAGAGAGCCAATCCGGGCTATTTTGCCAGTCACGGCTATCGGATCATTCCGGTCGCCGGTGGCCAGCCGCGCCTGCAACAGGCGTCTGGTGACCAGAGCGCGCTCGGCCGGTTCAAGTTCGACTTCGACAACCCCTTCGCCGTCTATCTGCATGACACGCCGTCCAAGGGCGGCTTCGGGCAGTTTGCCCGGCAGGACAGCCATGGCTGTGTTCGCCTGGAAAAACCCCGGGCCCTGGCTGAGGCCTTGCTGGAAGGCGACGTGACCTGGACGCCTGCGGCCATCGATACCCAACTGCTGGGCGACAAGACGGTCCGCGCGCGCCTGAGCGTTCAGGTGCCGGTCTACATCCTCTATTGGACAATATTCGCTGGCGCCGATGGTCAGATGCATTTCCGCAGTGACCCATACGATTGGGATCGGGAGTTGTTGCAGCTGGTGGGCGTACTGGCCACGACGGTAAAGCCGTCACAGGCCAAGGTGTAGGGGGCCGATATGCTGAAGACTGTGCTCTGGATTGCGGGTGCCTGTGCAGCCGTGCTGCTGGCGCTCGCGGTCAGCCGAAATCTGAAGTTCGACGACGCACCGCCGCCGCCGCCCGCAGTGGTGCTTGATGAACCGGTCCAGGCCCCGGTCGTCGAAGCGCCGCTTGCGCCGCCTGTCGAAGCCACGCCAATCCCGACCCCGGATGAAGTCCAGATCCAGGAAGACGCCGCCGCGACCGGCATGACAACGGTTGAGCCGGAAGAGACCCCTCCGACAAACTAGGCCCGGATCACGACCCTCGCCATTGGCGCACACGGCCCGTGTCGACATGAACGAAGTTGGACACCGGATAGTAACCGACGCCACCCGCACCGATCGCCAGCGCTGCAGCGCGCAGGTTCGAGAGCTCCACACCCTCGATCCGCAGGTCGATGGCCTTGCCCACAGTGTGTTGGCTGTGTTCAGCGACCCCTTTGCTGCGCCGATGCAACATCGCGTTAGTCCTGGGAGACCGATATCCCGAGATGATCTGGAACGGTTTTCTGGTCTCCAGTTTGCCACCGATGGCATGCAGGGCGTCGAACAGGGTGGGGTCGATGAAGTGCTCATCACCGGTCCGCCAGTCGCGCATCACCCTTGTGGCCTCGGCCAGAGCGTCTGGCAGATAGCTGCCGTTGGCGTAGTAGACCGAGCTGAACCGCTCGCCGGTGTGCAGGTTGTCCAGCACCGCCCAGCGGGGTTCCCAGATGTCGAAGTTCTGCGCCCAGGCGGGTGCGGCGATAGCGCTGAGGCCGACTGCGGCCCCGAATTTCAACAGGTCTCTTCGGCGGACGAGGTTGGGCATTGAGCCTCCGGGCCGTCTTCAGGAAGCTGCAAGATGGGGCGACAATCGTTAACGTCAACCCCACCAAGTGTTCGGTGCGACCGCAGGCCGCAACCATCCACAGATTGTCCGCGGCTGCTCTTGCCGGATGTCGCCCGGCCCAGGATAGTCGCGGCGCACCGGTCCTTCGACGAGATCGGGGGGAGGACACATGCAGACTTTGCGTTTGGTTGAACGATGAGCGCGCTCGCGCCCGAGATCGCCGTCACATCGCCCGCCGCCCTGCGCAAGGTGGTTGCCGCCAGCATGATTGGTACCACCATCGAGTGGTACGATTTCTTCCTTTACGGTACCGCTGCGGCGCTTGTGTTCAACAAGTTGTTTTTCCCGCAGTCCGAGCCGCTGGTGGGCACCATGCTGGCGTTTGCGACCTATGCGGTGGGCTTCGTGGCCCGACCGCTGGGTGGCGTTGTGTTCGGCCATTTCGGCGACCGGATCGGGCGCAAGAAGCTGTTGATGCTGAGCCTGATCATCATGGGCGCGGCGACGGTGCTGATCGGTTGTCTACCGACCCATGGGCAGGTGGGCGTATTGGCCCCGATCCTGCTGGTCGTGCTGCGTGTTGTGCAGGGGTTTGCCGTCGGCGGCGAGTGGGGCGGGGCGGTCCTTATCGTGGCTGAGCACGGTGATGCCGCGCGGCGTGGCTTCTGGGCCAGCTTCCCGCAGGCCGGTGTCGCAGCCGGCAGCCTGCTGGCCTCCGGCATTCTGGCACTGATGGCGGGACTTCAGACCGAGGCTGACTTTCTGGCCTGGGGCTGGCGCGTGCCGTTCCTGCTGTCGGCGGTGTTGATCGGGGTCGGCTATTGGGTCCGCGCCACGGTGGAGGAGAGCCCGACGTTCCAGGCGGTAGCGAAGGAAGCCTCAGCCATCGAGAAAGCACCGACGCTGGAAGCGATCCGCACCCGGCCGAAACAGCTGCTGATCGGTGCCGGGCTGAAGTTCGCCGAGAACATCAGCTATTATATCATCACCGTTTTCTCGATCACCTATGTGACCCAGGCTGTGGGCTTGAGCCGGGGCGTGGCGCTGAACATCATCCTCATTGCATCGGCGGTGCATGTTGTGATGATTCCGCTGTTCGGCAGGCTCTCTGACCGGATCGGACGTCGGCCGGTCTATGCGTTCGGTGCGTTCGGCATGGCGCTCTGGGCTTTTGTCTTCTTCCAGCTGCTGGACACAGGCCAGTTCGCGTTGATGGCGGTGGGCGCGGTAGGTGCGCTGATCTTCCACGCCGCCATGTATGGGCCGCAAGCCGCCTTCCTGGCCGAGATGTTCCCCACCCGGATCCGCTATTCCGGGGTCTCGCTGGCCTATCAGGTGACCTCGATTTTCGCCGGCTCGCTGGCACCGATCATTGCGGTTGCCCTGCTGCGAGCGACGGAGTCAGCGACGGCGGTGGCGATCTATGTGTCGGTCGCCTCGGTGATCACCGGCATCGCGGCGTTGCTGGCGCGCGAGACGCGAGGCAAGACCTTCGCCGAAATTGACGCAGAGACCTGACAAACCGGTGGCCGCGACTGTCGCCAGCGCGGCCACCGGGGGCTCTTGAATTCGTATTACTTCTTCAGGATATCAACGGCCGCGTCCTTAAGGGCACCGACGCCCTTCTGGACCTTGCCTTCAACGCGCTGGGCGACTCCTTCGGCCTCAAGCCGTTCGTTGCCAGTGGCCTTGCCGATGCCTTCCTTGACCGAGCCCGCGATGTCCTTGGCGGTGCCCTTGGCTTCGTCCTTGTGCATGGTCTTCGTCCTGTGTGGTTGGGGTAGGCCAAATACGCGCAGGGCCCGCTGAGGTTCCGGCATGGTATGTTGCTTGGCGTCTTTTCGGCGCGTCCGCGTTGCGCCGGAAGCCTCCCCCCGCTATCTGCACGTCAACTTTCCCCGTACACCGACCAGCGAGCCCCGACGCCCCATGGCGCAGCAATACATTTATCAGATGCAGGGCCTGACCAAGGCCTATCCCGGCGGCAAGAAGGTGTTCGAGAACATCTGGCTGTCGTTCTACTCCGACGCCAAGATCGGCGTGGTCGGCGTCAACGGCTCCGGCAAATCGACGCTGCTCAAGATCATTGCCGGCGTGGACAAGGAGTTCGGCGGCGAGGCCAAGGCCGCCGACGGCGTCAAGATGGGCTATCTGGAGCAGGAGCCCCATCTGGACGAAAGCCTCGACGTCTGGGGCAATGTCATCAGCTGGTGCGAAGAAAAGAAGATCTTCGACCGCTACAACGCCATCGCCGTCGAGTTGGGCGACAACTACACCGACGAACTCATGGAAGAGATGACCGCTCTCCAGGAGAAGATCGACGCGGGCGACCTCTGGGACATCGATTCCAAGATCGAGATGGCCACGGATGCCCTTCGATGCCCGCCCAACGACTGGAAGGTCGATAAGCTGTCGGGGGGTGAGAAACGCCGCATCGCGCTGGCCCGCCTGCTGCTCAGCAAACCCGACATGCTGCTGCTGGACGAGCCCACCAACCACCTCGACGCCGAGAGCGTGGCCTGGCTGCAACATCACCTGGAAGCGTTTCCGGGCTGCGTGATCCTGGTCACCCACGACCGCTACTTCCTGGATCAGGTCACCAAGTGGACGCTGGAACTGGATCGCGGCAAGGGCATCCCCTACGAGGGCAACTACTCCGGCTGGCTGGAGCAAAAGACCAAGCGCGTCATCCAGGAGCAGTCCGAAAGCACCGCCCGCCAGCGCGCCATGACCCGCGAACTGGAATGGGTTCGCAGTGGTGCCAAGGCCCGTCAGGCCAAGTCCAAGGCCCGTCTGGCGGCCTATGAGGATATGGTCCGCGAACAGGAAAACACCCGTGAGGCCCAGAGCACAGCGACCATCCAGATCCCGCCCGGCCCACGCCTGGGAAATCTGGTGCTGGAGGCCAAGGGC
>JANORH010000500.1:0-4018 GCA_031415215.1 Alphaproteobacteria bacterium
GCCAGCGCGTTGGCCATCGCTTTGGCGGTCAGCGTCGTACCCTCCAGCGGGTCCAGCGCAATGTCGATCTTGTGTTTACCGCCCTTGCCGACCTTTTCGCCGATATACAGCATCGGCGCTTCGTCGCGCTCGCCCTCGCCAATGACGATCTCACCATCGATATCCAGGTCATTCAGGGCCGTACGCATGGCATCGACGGCCGCCTGATCGGCTTCCTTCTCGTCGCCCCGGCCAACCAGTTTCCAGGCCGCGATGGCGGCGATCTCAGTGACGCGGACGGCGTCCAGCACCAGGCTGCGGTCCAGAACTTCAGAGCTCATATCGATTTCCCAACCCTATGGTCTGCGCCTTACAGCACGATTGTCTTAAAGTCTCAGATACGCGCGATGCGGAACATCCGGGGCTGATCCAGCACGGCGGCCAGGTTCGCTATCCGATCAACCGCCGCCGTCAGCACGGATTCTGCCACATTGTGCGTCGTCAGAACGATAGGCACGCCCTGGGTGCCTTCTACCGGCTTTTGGAGAAAACTTTCGATGGAAACACCAGCCTCGGCCAGGGTTTCTGAAACGGCTGCAATCACACCCGGCTCGTCCTTGACCAGGAACCGCAGGTAGGCCCGGCACATCATTTTCGATGGATCGACGGGTGGGCTCAAAGGCAAACTGCGCGCAGGAGCCTGGAACACTGGCCGCGAAACGCCGGCAATGACGTCGGCGATATCCGCCGCGACGGCCACAGCTGTCGGTCCCGCTCCGGCACCGGGGCCTTGTACGAAGATACGCCCGGTACGCGTACTTTCGATAAACAGTGCGTTCAACGCGCCGCCCGCCTGGGCCAACGGGTGGCTCAAGGGGGCGAGCGACGGATGAACCCGTACCAGCGCCCCTTCACCGGATCGATCCGCAGAGGCAACCAGTTTGATCCGGTAGCCGAGATCACGGGCCATATGAATATCGAGCAGTTCGACCTGCTCGATGCCCTCGATCTCGGTGGCGGCAAAGTTGGGCGCGCAGCCGAACGCCAGGGCCGCCAGAATGGTGATTTTGTGCGCGGCATCGAAGCCGCCGACATCGGTTGACGGATCAGCTTCAGCGTAGCCAAGGCGCTGAGCCTCGGCGAGAACGTCGGCGAATGACCGGCCCGTCGCTTCCATCTCGGTCAGGATGTAGTTGCACGTCCCGTTCAGGATACCGGCGATCGACTGGATTTCGTCGCCCACCAACGATTCGCGGACGATCTTGACCGCAGGCACTCCGCCCATCACAGCGGCCTCAAACAGCAAAGGTACACCGCAATCCTCAGCCAGGATCGCCAACGCCGCGCCATGCTCGGCTATCAGAGCCTTGTTGGCGGTAACAACCGGCTTTCCGGCCTTCAGCGCCGCTTCAACCGCAGCCTTGGCCGGGCCGTCGGAACCTCCGATCAGCTCAACGAAAACATCAATCTCAGGCGAGACCGCCAGAACCACAGGATCGTCAAACCAGGGCAGGTTCGAAATATCGAACGGCCGCACTCTCGACCGTGATCGCGCTGACACTCCCGTGACAACCGCCCTGCCCGCTGCTGGTGCGAAATCCGGTCGTTCCGACAGGATGTTGAGCAGGCCTGCCCCGACGGTGCCCAGTCCTGCGATCCCGATGCGCCAGGTTTTCTCTGTGGTCATTGGGTGCCCATCGTATTGTGCGCCCGCCCCAGGATTTCGTCGGCGTTCGAAAGGAATTTCTTCACGTTGCGGGCCGCCTGGCGGATGCGGTGTTCGTTCTCCACCAGACCTACGCGCACAAAGCCCTCTCCATATTCCCCAAAGCCGACACCCGGTGCCACGGCGACACCGGCCTCTTCGATCAACAGCTTGGAAAATAGCAGAGATCCGGCTTCCTTGAACTGCTCGGGCACGGGCGCCCAGGCAAACATGGAGGCTGACGGCACAGGGATGTCCCAGCCCGCGCGCTTCATGGAGTCGATCAGAGTGTCACGGCGCGCCTTATAGATACCGCGAATTTCCTCGATGCAGTCCGTCGGGCCGTTCAGCGCGGCCGCCGCCGCCACCTGGATCGGCGTATAGGCCCCGTAGTCCAGATAGGACTTAACTCTGGCCAGCGCAGAGCAGATGCGCTCGTTGCCCACCACCATCCCCACCCGCCAGCCGGCCATGGCAAAGGTCTTCGACAGCGAATTGACCTCGACGGCGATATCCTTGGCACCCTCGATCTGCAGTACCGACGGCGGCGGATTGTCGTCGAAATAGATCTCTGAATAGGCGATATCGGAGATCACCAGCATGTCGTGCTTGCGGGCCAGCGCAATAGCGTCGCGGTAGAAGTCCAGATCGACGCACTGCGCCGTCGGATTGGACGGATACGACAGGATCAGCACGGTCGGTGGTGGCGCGGAGTGCTTCACCGCCCGGCTGACGCCCGCCAGATATTCCTCCGGCGAATGGGCAGGCACGTGGCGGATAACGCCGCCTGCCATGATGAAGCCATAGGCGTGGATCGGATAGGCCGGATTTGGACAGATGATTACGTCGCCGGGCGCAGTCAGGGCCTGGGCCAGGTTGGCAAATCCCTCCTTGGAACCCAGGGTGGCGATCACCTCGGTGTCGGGGTTCAGTTTCACGCCGAACCGGCGATCATAATAGCCCGCCATGGCTCGTCGCAGGCCGATGATACCTTTTGAGGCCGAATAACGTCCGGATTTCGGGTCGCGCGCAGTCTCGATCAGCTTATCGACGATGTGCTTGGGGGTCGGCATGTCGGGATTGCCCATGCCGAAGTCGATAATGTCCACGCCCTCGGCGCGAAGCCGCGCCTTGATGCGATTGACCTCCTCCAGCACGTAGGGGGGAAGTCGACGGATACGGTGAAATTCAGGTGTCATGACTAGAGCTCTTTCGCCGCGAGCGCCCCTGCGGTCGATCTGCGAGCTGATATCAGGCTTTCGATAGACTCCGGGCGGGAGTCGGCCAAGCCGGCTGAAGGAATTTTTGCCTCTCGCCGACCCTAGCGCGGCGGAGGCGGTGTAGCTCGTTCACGAAGCTCCCGGGCAAAAGCTTCGGCGTCGCCGGGCTTCGGCGGCTCGATCTGGGGGCCTGCATCACGCATAGCCTTTTCGACAAACGCGTCGGTACCTTTCAGTGTCCAGGTTTCAGGCGCGGTGTCGCGCTCCAGCGCCGCTCCGGCGCGGAGCATGGTCTGGGCATCACGTCCGTAGTTGGCGAGCGGCCGCACATCCTTCGGTGTTTTCGGGATGCCATCGAACCCGGGAAACGCGGCATCGCCACGCGTCAGCCGGGCCACGTCTGCGGCGACAGGCGATGCCGGATCAACAGCAGCGTCCTTGAAGGGATTGCCGACGCAACTCACCAGCAGCAGGCAGCCGGAAACCAGGACCAAGGGCTTGATCATGCCGGCAACAATCGGAAAAAGCGGGCGCGAAGGGTTCATATGCGGCAAGGTCTTATGCGATGAACGCTGACCGCGAAAGAGCGCGATCAAATTCCGCGCCGATCTGGAGGACGCCACTATGAGTGAAACCACCTCGGGATCGCCCGGCAAGGGCGCAAAAAAGTCGGCGGCGAAGGCCACCGGGAAAAAGGCTAGCAAGACGAAAGACGCCAAGGTTGCGCCAGAGGTGGTCGCAAAGCCACCGCTGCAGCCCATCCAGGCACCTCCTGTTTTTGATTCGAACGCGTTTAGTCCTGATCAACGCGCGCAGATCGAGACCCTCTCAATGAACCTCGCCCGCGCGGCTCTGACAGCCCAGGGTGCTATCGCCGAAATGGCACTGCGTCAGGCCGAGCGCCCGGCTGCCCTTGCGCCCGACCCCTTCCATGTGGCCCCGGCCTTGACGCAGGTCATTGGTCGCTTGGCCGCCCAGCCCGAGCGGATGATGCGGGCGCAGGGTGACCTCTTCGCCAAGTACCTTGAGCTCTGGCAGACCACGGCCCGCCGCGCCTCCGGCGAAGCATCCGAGCCCGTCGTGTCGCCGGCAAAGGGTGACAAGCGCTTCAATG
>JANORH010000501.1:0-3179 GCA_031415215.1 Alphaproteobacteria bacterium
CAACGGATAAACCGATTGTAAATCGTTTTGGGTGGCCCATACTCCGTTGGAGCGTCGCGCCAGCGCAACCCGCCCTGGATTACAAAAATAATGCCGCTAATAATCCGACGGTCATCAACACGGGGAACGCCGTGAGACGAAGGAAAATATGGCTCAATCTTGCGCATCTGCGCCTCGGTCAACCAAATCAAATCGCTCATGGCAATGCCTTCTTCGCATCACCATTGAATCAACCTCGCAACACTTATGCAAGCACTTTAATAGATCCTGAGCCTAAGATCGGATGATCGTGTCAGTCGACAGCGAAGAATATTCCTATTATTCAAAAAAGAAATAATCCCGCTGCGATTTGAGGTAAAACCAAGAGCTCTACACTTCGAAAAACCTCGAATCGTGGGGATGTTAGCGCCGCCAAGCAGGAGCGATGCGTAAACCATACGCTGAAACTGCGCCTATCGCTGCGGAGATTGTTCTACAAAACACACTTGCACGGTTTTTGCGCTGGGTTCGATGCCATCGTGCTGTTAAGTGAGAAGATGACACGACAATCTCTACGAGAGTCGCTGCTTCCGGTTGAACGGAAACACCGGCTGCTTTAGGAAAAATCAACTGAAAGGGTGCGGCGGTATGTCTGATTCGGTGCTCGATGAACAAGAACTTGACCGGTTGCGCAAAGAACTTGCGGCATTCGTTCTCGATGAAGTTAGTCGGACGCTGGTCAGTGATACTGGCTTCAGAGAGTCAACCGAGACGGTGATTGCCACCCGGATCGGCGAAATTCTGGATAGGCAACTGACCGTTAGATTCCAAGAGACGGACTTGGCTGCACCCCTGAGCGAAGCTCCCGGCTACGAAGGCCAAACAGGCATGGATACTGACTCAACATCTTTGCAAAGCAAAACCGCTTTTTCATCCTATATTTGGTTGACTATCGGCGTAATTGTCGGTGCGTTGGCCGTCTCGTTGGCGTGGTATCTTGCAACAAGGCATGTTGAAAGGACCTGCCCGGTGACGCAGACGCCAGCAGCGGTCGCCTCACCCTTATCCAAGGCACCTGCCACCCCGCCAACCGGCAACGGACAGTAACGGCGGATGTTGCAGATTCCGACGGTCTTAATAGGTCCGCAGGCCGGTGGTAGGGGCTATCGGATGCTTGGAAGCAGCGAATTGCCGCGTCTTGATTCTGCAGCGACCGCAATTCTAAATGCAATGCCACTGGTGTTGGCAGGATGGGCAGACAGCGGTGAAACGCGCTTTACGGCACGAATTCCGATGGGCGAAGGGCAATATCCGGCGATGCTGTTGCGCGCCAAACTAATGGGTCAGGCTGTGGGCGGCTCGATCGCTTTTGCGCAGGGTGTGATCGTGACCCAAACAGATGGAGCCAAGCTAAAGGGTAGCGTTGAAGACATACTTTCAGCAATTCCGGTACCCGACGGCAGTAGCGATTTTGCGAGCCGACCCCTGGCATTCGAATCCGGCTCCGCATCAAATGCGCCCAAGCATAATTGGGCTGGGCTGGGACTCGCTTGGCGTGACCGGCTGCTGCTGGTCCCGGACGCAGCGGATGCCGAGACCATGGCCCTGTCTGCGATCATCGCAGTTGAGCCCATCGAACAACGTCCGCGTATTCGCGGCTGGGCGACGACGGGGGCTTTGCGCGCCTCTGGCGCCTTCGCGCCGTCGCGCGCTCTGCAACTCATCGCGATCGGACTGGGGCAGACGTCACCCGGTTCCCAATATTTGTCTGCAACAGTCACCTCGGCGGGGTTTGTTGGCGAAATGGTAAGCTCGCCGCCTACCTGGCAAACTTGGCTACGCGTCGCGGCGCTAGGTCAAGAGGATGCGGTACTTGGACACGCAGTAGCAAGGCTCGGTTGGACCCCGCAAAGCGTCGAATTGACGCCGCTCGCACTGGCGAAGCTAGCTGTCAAAGCTGTCCATAGTGCGGTCGCTGATGACTATGATGCTGTGTCGAATTTGATCCTGCGCATGACTGCCGACGATCAAGACACGGCGCTCGTCGAGGCAGCGCGCGAGTTGTATACTGCGCTGGTCGATGCGGAGCCATTGACGCGCGCAATCGAGCTGGTCAGGCTGTGGCAAGGGCTACCGCCGGAGGCACGCTTACGGCTGGGTCGGCTCGACGCACGGCTGGTCACGCGACCCGACATATTCGGCCTGTCGGGCGATTTGATGGATCGCGCGCTCGATCTCGGCGCGGCGCGGGCGCTGGCAATGGCAGGCATTCGCTCCCAATTGATCGTGGAGGATGCGAATGCGGCCTGGCTGGTTCCCATTTTGAGCAAGTTGATTGATGAGCCGGACTGGACTGCAGACGATGCAATTCTAGTTTGCCGAATCCTGCTGCGCCTCGAATCGCTGGGCGTCCTCGACAACGAACCTGAAGCTGCATATTTCGCGGTGGGCCTTGGCCGTTGCCTTGATTGGACCGACGTGCCCGCAGTTGGCGAAATGTTGTTGCGCGCGACTATTACCGATGCGATGCTGGCGCGCGCGACATATCTGACGCGGTCCTATGCGAAGACGCTGCTTCATCTGCCGCGATCCACCACGGCGCATTATCTGAGGCACCTGCGCGTCGTCCAAGCGATGCTAAGCATAGTGCGAGCCGCCTCTGGAAAGGTGGCGCATGAATCCGTGTGATCATATGCCGAGTCCGGGAGAGCGCAATGCCGATGGTGACTGCATCCATTGCCTGCGCGATGCCGAGCGTGAGCGTCGTGAAGCGGGCAATCCTGCCGAGATCAGCGTGCTGCACAGCCATGTCGGGCACCATGCAGCAACCCTGAAGGACTGGCTGAAGCAACCGGGCGACCGGGTGGACGAAGGTGAGCCGGTCGTTCTCCTAGACGTCGCGCCCGGGCGAACTGTGGCGGTTGTTGCGAAGATGACCGGCACGCTCGGTATCCACCGCTTGCGGCCCGGCGCTTCGGTGCGCGCCGACATGGTACTGGGGAAGCTATCGCCGACGCGCGATGTGCCAGCTGCCGAGCTGGCTGCCATGACGCCAGCCGAGCCGGAACCTGCGGATACAGCGGAAGAGGTTGCGGAAACAGAGTTCGAGGAGGAGACGGTTGCGGAGGTAGAACCCAAGTTCGAACCCGAGCAAGGGCCTCAGCCCGAGCCGGAGTTCATCCTTCAGGCGGAACCAAGCC
>JANORH010000502.1:0-3688 GCA_031415215.1 Alphaproteobacteria bacterium
GGTCGACGCCCACGCCGGCGCGGCGATCTCGGCACCGGTTCTGATCGTGCCCAGGGTGTTCGACAGCGCACTTTGCCGTCGTCTGATCGCCCACTACGATGCCCAGGGCGGCCAGCCCTCCGGCGTGATGCGCGATGTCGACGGCAAGACCGTGGGCGTGCTGGACCGCATGAAGAACCGCCGTGACGTCAATGTCGACACCATCCCCGAATTGCGCGCCGAGATCATGGGGCGGCTGGAACGGGCGCTGATCCCCTTCATCCAGCGCGCATACCAGTTCAGGGCAACCCGCCTCGAACGCTATCTGGTGGCCTGCTACGACGCCGCCGAGGGCGGCTACTTCCGCCCGCACCGCGACAACGAGACCTTCGGCACCGCCCACCGGCGTTTCGCGGTCTCCATCAATCTGAATGCCGAGGCGTATGAGGGCGGCGACCTGCGCTTCCCGGAGTTCGGCTCCCGCACCTACCGCCCGCCGACCGGTGGTGCCGTGGTGTTTTGCTGCAGCCTCCTGCATGAGGCGACGGCGGTCACCAAAGGTCGCCGCTACGCATTCCTGCCGTTTTTATATGATGAAGCTGGCCAGACGACCCGCCAGGAAAACCTGGCGAAATTCGCCACTCAGGACGGCTGACATCGTAACCCGACCCCTATTTTTGATCCTGACGTGCATCGGCGTGTACGCCCTGCCCTTGCCGCTCGTCGCGGCGCCGAGCGCGATCCTGCCCGGCTATTGGGAATCGACCAACAAGCTGCTGTCGCCGATCCATCAGACCAAGGTGGAAAAGCGCTGCATCACGGCTGCCGAGGTCGACAAATTCATGGCCGGCCCGTCGAACCGCCACTACGCCTGCACCTATCCGACCCGGGTCATCGCCGGCGGCGTGATCCGGCTAAAGGGGGTCTGCGTCTCAAAGTCGGGTCAGAAGGTCGCCGTGCGCGGGGCCGGCGCCTACACACCCACCAGCTTCACCCTCACCGCCGACATCGCGACCGTGTTCCTGGGCCTGAACATCGTGGGCCGCGCGACGACCGACGCAACGCGGATCGGGGATGTTTGCCCGGTCGCGCCTTCAACGATCTGAGGCGGCAACGGCGCCCTCTGGTGGATAGAACCTGACACTGGAGTCCCTTTGTGGACTGCATGCCAATGGTCCGCATGGAGGGAAGGGATTCATTTGGCGGGTCGATTTGGTCTGACAGTTCCTCCGGCGCCAGTCCTGGACGGCAGCGCTATTTGCCAATGGCCGCCGCGTCGGCCCACCAGGACAGAGAGTGGACGTCATGCGCCGAGGTCCAGATACCGTCGGGCGTATAGCGCAGGGCGCCACTACCGACGGGGTTGCCGACGCGGGCGAGGATGGCGAGCGATTTCGGATCAAGGACGACGAAGGTTTGCCCCACGGTTGTGCGCAGCCAGACCTTGCCGCCGCCGGTATCGATGTCGCCCCATTTGAGCGTTTCGTCGACCTTGGCACGGCCGGTGACAGCGCCGGTTGCGGGATCGATACGGGCAACGGCACCATCGCCCTGTTCCTGCACCCAGACGCCGCCTTCGCCAGCGGCGAGGAAGCCTGGCGCCTTGCCGAGCTTGGTGGTCACGACGGCGGTGTTGCTCCTGGGGTCGATCTTCTGGAGGGTCTGCGCTCCGGCGCTGACCGCCCAAAGCGCGCCTTCGCCAAAGGCCAGATAGCAGGAACCGGGTTCGACCTTGATCGACGCGATGACCTTGTTGGTCGCCGGGTCGATGCGGGCGATGACGCCCGATTTGTCGCTGGCCACCCAGATCGAACCGGCGCCCGAGACGACATTCATTTCGCCATCCGGGCTGGCAAGGCCGGTGGGGATGACGGCGGCTACCTTGTTGGTGCGGATGTCGATGCGGTTGACCGTCTTGGCCTTGCAATCGGCGACCCATAGCGCGCCATAGCCGATTGTCATGGCTCCGCAAGCGCCCTCGAGCGGCACTTGGGCAAGCTTGCCGGCCTTTGACCAGCGCTCGACCCGGCCCTTGTTGGTGGCCCAGACCGTTGTACCGTCAATAGCGAGGAAATCGACATAGCCCGGCGCCTGGATGACGGTTTCAACCGGCGCGGCCGCGGCGGCTAGCGCAAAGACCAGGCTGCCCGACAACGCCATGACAGCCCGGTGCTTTTTCATATCGTTCCTGATCAGTTGCGGGAGGCGGGAGGACTGCGCTCTTCCTTCATCCGGTCGAGCCACGCCTGGACCGGGAAAAGCCATTGCTCCTTGATCGACAGCCGCCTGCGATCGCCCTGGCCGACGACTTCGCTTTCGCCTTCACGATAGGTGCCGAATACCCGGTCCATGATGATCAACGAGTTGCCGTAGTTGCAACGCGTGTCCTCATAGCTGAGCGCCGTATGGTGCAGACTGTGGTTGCGGATGGTGGTGAAGACATAGGAATACCAGATCGGCGGGTCGGCGCGCACATTGGCATGGGCGTAGATGGCGATGGCGGTGAGGCAGCTGAAGCCGGCGAGCATTGCCTCCACGTCCCAATCGAACATGACAACGACACCAAGACCGATAAGGAACAGCTCGATTGGATTACCAACATAGCCCTTCGCGGCGTTCAGTTGGGTGACGTGATGATGCGGCGCATGGAGGGACCACAACAACGCATTGTTGTGCATCCAGCGGTGCATCCAGTACTGGCCCAATTCCCAGATCGTCATGACCATCAGCACCTGCACCAGGAACGGCAGAGTGCTGACCCAGGGCGTGGCGATGCCGAGAGATTTTTTCAGCGCGATCATAGGTTCGTCAGCAAGCGCGCGTGTCGCCCAACTGATCGCCGTAGAATTCAGCGTCACATAGAAGAGATCGGTGAAGAACTCGGTCTTGTTAAGACGCCAGCCTTCGTGCCGCTCACTGAAGTATTCGAGCATCAGGACAAAGGCGATGACCACGAAGCCTACGACTGTCAGCAGCCACCACTGGTCGAGCCAGGCCTTGGGCGCATTGGCCCAGAACACCAATAGCGCGACGAGGGTCGCAGGCGGCATCAGGTCGAAGATCTTTTGCTTCATGAATGTCTCGTAGCACTCAGAATCTAGATCGAACTTGTGGGAGATTCAGGCAGGAAACGTCAATTAGATAAATACTTTAGAGTGCAGATGACCACGATCAAGCTATCCGCACCGTGCAGTCGCGGCAACTCCAACTATTCTCTAGTCGAAAGCGGGAAAGTGGAGAACCGCACTTTCCTGACGCCCTGGAGCCGCGGCCACCGCTCGTCGGGAGCGTAGACAACTGCGGAAGCTTCCGCCCCGCGACGCGGCCCTGGCGCAGCAGGCTTATGGCGGCGGAACCGAAATTCAAGCCGGTGAGCGACTTTCCTATCTCGGCGCCAAACCATCTGGGTCCCGGCATTCACCGGGATGAGCGAGTTTGGATCCCAGATCCGAACTGCGCGGGTGCCGCCTAGAACGGGATTTCGTCGTCCAGGTTCGCGGAAAAGTCCTCGCGCGGCGCGGAGCTGGTCTGGCGCGCACCCGAACCCGACGAGAAACCGCTGGAACCGGACGAATAGCCACCGCCCTCGCCCTGTTCGGCATCACCGCCCCGACCATCCAGCATGGTCAGTTCACCGCGGAACTTCTGTAGCACAATCTCGGTGGAGAACTTCTCGACACCCGACTGGTCGGCCCATTTGCGCGTCTGG
>JANORH010000503.1:0-6234 GCA_031415215.1 Alphaproteobacteria bacterium
CGGCAGGCCGGTGGCCGGATCGCCGACGCTTTCCATGAACTCAAGATGGCCGTGGGCGTGGCCGGTCTCGCCTTCTGCGGTCGAGCGGAACACGGCGGCGACGTCGTTGTAGCCTTCCACGTCGGCCTTCTGGGCGAAGTAAAGATAGCGGCGATTGGCCTGGCTCTCGCCGGCGAAGGCGGCTTTCAGGTTTTCGAGGGTCTTGCTGGTGGCGAGCGACATGGAGGTCTCCTTGTGGGCGGGCGCAAGCCCTCCAGATCCGGGGCGCACCGTGAGGCGCGACTATGGACCGCTGCCGATATCGATCAACATGATATCCTCTATCGTCAGTATCGAGCCGCTCTATGGAGCCAATTTCGGTCGTGGTCGTTCTAGGTTCAAACCAGGAGAACCATCATGACCGATCCCGAGATTCAGGGCGAAGGCGACTATGATTCCGCCAAACGGTTTCAACAGGAACAGCACGACTTCGCCCAAAATGGCCCCGTCGAAGAAAAGGCCCGGGAGGCGGAAGAAGCCCTCGACAGCCCTGAAGGCGCTGAACTCGAAGAGGCCCGCAAGGAGACCGGTGGAGGCAAGACGGCCTAACCCAGCCCGCGAACCGCCTCGGCCACCAAGGTCGGTTTCTCCAGCGTGACCATGTGGCCCGCCTCTGGGATCGAGATCAGGCTCGCACCTGCGATGCCCTTCTTGAAACCGTGTGCATAGACTGGCGGGATCAGGCGGTCTGAATCGCCCCAGACAATCACCGTTTTCGCCGTGATCCGGTACATCCGCTGCTGGAGACCGCGCTCCGGAATCGGGAACAATATACGCCCCGCCATGCCCAGCTGGCGGGCGTTGTTCACCAGATAGGTCTGCAGGAAATTGGGGTCGGTAACGTTGCGCCCGGCGGTCAGCATGGCCGCCCCGGCCACGACGTCGTGGAACAGCAAAGCCGGCATTTCAAACGGCAGGGTGGCGAACAGGTCGGCGATGGGGTGCGCGTCGTCCCACAGTCCCGCCGGGCAGATCAGGGCCAGCCGCGACACGTCATGGGGCTGGATGGCCGCCATTTCGGCAGCGATCATGCCGCCCATGGAATGGCCGACCAGCACCGGATCCTTCAGGCCAAGGGCAGCCACCACATCCCAGGTGTGCAGAGTGAAATCCAGCATGTCGCGGATTTCGGGGCACTCCTCACTGTCGCCATACCCGGGGACCAGCGGTGCATAGACGTGATGTGTCCTGGCCAGTTCGGCCAGCAGCGGGTCGTCCGCCGTGACCCCGCCCGCGCCATGCAGGAAGACCAGCGCTGGGCCACTTCCGCCCTCAAGATAGCGAACGGGGACGTGATGGGTCTGGACAGTTTTCAGGTCCATGCTCAGGCCTCCACGCCGTAGGTCGCGGCCAGCTCGGCGCTGGTCGGGGCCTGTTTCGGCAGGCTGCCGGACGTGACGCGATCCTTCAACGGCTGGGTCCAGAAGCGGTTATCGTCGTCCCAGTCAGGGAACATGTTCCGAAGTTGGGGCATCACCTTCTCGGCGAACAGCTTGGTGGAATACATGCACTTGTCGGCGGGCATGTTGCCCACGTGCATCAGGCAGAAGATGTTGCCGACGTTCAGGCCCTTGATCAGATCTTCCATCCGCTGGCGCACGGTTTCCGGCGATCCGGCGATGATATGGCCGCCCTCAACCAGGTCCTTCCAGGTGAGCTGGGTATAGCCACCGGTGGGCGGGGCATATTGCGACAGCGCCCCGGTCTGGATGGTCTTGATCGTCCGGTAGCCGGGCGCGTCGGCAAACCCCGGATAGACGTGCAGGCAGCGATTGTAGAAATAGCTGACGTGCTCGGAATAGAGCCGCTCGGCCTCTTCATCCGTATCGGCCACCAGGATCGTCTGGGCAAAGCCGGCCCGGTAGGGGCTCTTGTCGACGCCGCGTTCCTCCACCCGCTTCCAGTAACCGTTCATCAGCGTCTGGGCGCGCAGGTAGCCGGAGAAGCTGAGGTAGGAATAGGAATAGGTGTTGTCGATGCAGAAGTCATAGGTCTCGACTGACCCGCCACCCGGGATGTGCACTGGCGGACGCGGCTCCTGGATCGGGCGCGGCCAGATGTTGACGTGGCGCAGCTTGTTGTAGCGACCATTGAAGGCGAAGGGTTCGCGTGTCGTCCAGGCCTTGATGATCAGGTCATGGGCCTCATTGTATTTCTCCCGCGTCAGCGACGGGATCTGGCCATAGCAATAGTTTGTGTCCATCGAGGTCCCCACCGGGAACCCCGCCACCAGCCGTCCGCCCGAAATGCAGTCCAGCATCGCGAACTCTTCGGCCACCCGCACCGGCGGGTTGTAGAGGGCGATGGAATTGCCCAGCACCACGATGGCCGCGTCTTTGGTCCGGCGCGCCAGGCCTGCGGCGATGATGTTGGGGCTGGGCATGATGCCATAGCCGTTCTGGTGGTGCTCGTTCACGCCGACCCCATCGAAGCCCAGCGTGTCGGCGTATTCCAACAGGTCCATGTAGGTGTTGTAGACCTCATGGCTTTTGGCCGGATCGAACAGCTTCTGGTCGATATCCACCCACACCGAGCGGTTCTTCTCCCGGAAATCATCCGGCAGATAGGGCCACGGCATCAGGTTGAACCAGGTGAACTTCATGGACATCGCCTCCGGTCGCAGCCTCTGACGGGCCGTCGCTGAACAACGATAACTGATCAGCGGGCGGTGCCAAGTGCTGATGCCCGACCCGGCCTCTTGCTTGACGCTCGGTGATAGGTGGCGTCTGTTCAATATGCAAAAGTCGGGGGGCGGATGTTACAGCCGAAAGTTGATCGACGAGCACTGTTGCTGCTGGCGGGGGGCGTCGCCGGAGCTGCGGGTTCGCCGGCTGCGGCGCAGGTGCCAGCGGCCGCCGCAGCGTCGCCAGCCGTGCCTGTCGGCTATACCTTCCTGAAGCCTTCTGAGGCGGTTTTTGTCGAAGCCATCGTGACCCACATGATCCCGGCTGACGAACTGACCCCGGATGGCGTCGAACTGGGTATAGCGACCTTCATCGACCGGGCCCTGGCTGGAAGCTGGGGCAAGGGGGACCGGCTCTATATGCACGGGCCCTGGAAGACGGGGACACCGAACCAGGGCTACCAGTTGCCCATGACCCCGGCCGAGCTCTATCGGGCGGGGATCGCCCAGACCAACGCCTGGTGCGAGACCGCCCATGGCAAGACATTTGACCGACTGACGGCGACTGAAAAGGAAACCGTCCTGCAGGACCTCAGCCAAGCCAGGCTGAAGCTGCCGGGCGGCTTGCCCGCCCGCGCCTTCTTTGATGTGGTCTACCAGACCGTCATGGAAGGCATGTTCGCCGACCCGATCTATGGCGGCAATCGCGACAAGGCGGCCTGGAAGATGATCGGCTTCCCGGGCGTGATGGCCAACAACGCCCGGAACATCGCCGCCTACAATGACGGTCGTCGGTTCCCGAACGAGCCGGTCAGCATCGCGGACATGTCGTGAGGAGCCTCGGTCATGGCGCGTAAGCTTCCCCCGGTTGATATCGTCATCGTGGGCATGGGCTGGACCGGCGGCATCATGGCTCGCGAACTTGGCCCGACCGGTCAGAAGATCGTGGTGCTGGAACGCGGCGGACCGCGTTCGACCGAGGAGGATTTCGCCGTCCCCCTGATCCGCGACGAGCTGCGCTTCGCACAACGCACCGACCTGATGATGGACACGGCCAAGGATACGGTCAGCGTCCGCAACACGGTGTCCGAAGAGGCCCTGCCCATGCGCCAGCTGGGCTCGTTCCTGCCCGGCGAGGGGGTCGGCGGTGCGGGCGCGCACTGGAACGGCGTCTCCTGGCGTTGGGCCGACAACGATCTGAAGATCCGCTCGACTTACGCGGATCGCTACGGCGCGAAGTTCATACCCGACGACATGCCGCTCCGCGACTGGGGCGTCAGCTATGCCGAGCTTGAGCCCTACTATGACCGTTTCGAGTACACGGCCGGCGTCTCGGGCAAGGCCGGCAATCTCAAAGGCCGCCTGCAGCCCGGGGGCAATCCCTTCGAGGCGACCCGCAAGCGGGAGTATCCGCTGCCGCCGCTGACCGAGAACTATGCGGGAAAGCTGTTTTCGGAGGCGACGAAGGGCCTGGGCCTGCACCCATTCGCGCGGCCTACCGCCAACGCGTCACGGCCCTATGTGAACCCGGACGGCATGCAACTGGGCCAATGCCAGTACTGCGGCTTCTGCGAGCGGTTCGGCTGCGAATCGAACGCCAAGGGCAGCCCGCACATCACGGTGATCCCCGTTGCGCTGAAGAATCCCAATGTCGAACTCAGGACCTGGTCATGGGTCCAGAAGGTGATGCTGGATTCGACGGGCAAGAAGGCCGTCGGCGTCGTCTATGTAAACGTACAGACCGGCGAGGAACTGGAACAGCCGGCGGACCTCGTTGTCCTCTGCGCCTACGGCCTGTCCAACGTCCACCTGATGCTGCTGTCGGGGATCGGCACGCCCTACGATCCGCAAAGCGGCACCGGCGTCATCGGCAGCCACTACGCCTACCAAGGGACCGCCAGCCAGCAGCTGTTCTTCGAGGGCCAGAATTTCAATCCGTTCCTGGCCACCGGCGGGCTGGGCGCCATCATCGACGACTATCACGCCGACCAGGGTTTTGACCGTGGCCCGCTGAGCTATATCGGCGGCTCGACGATCACCGCCGGCGGGTCCGGGGGCCGGCCCATCGGCTATCGCCCGACACCAGCCGGCACACCGGCATGGGGCTCGGATTGGAAGCGCGCCACGGCCAAATGGTACCAGTCCGCCCTGAACGTCAGTGCGCTCGGTGCAGTCATGCCGCACCGCCAGAACTTCCTCGACCTGGACCCCACCTACCGCAACCGCTTTGGCCAACCCCTGCTGCGCATGACCTTCGACTTCAAGGACAACGACCACAAACAGAACCGCCACGCCGCCGAGCTCTGCACCCGGATCGGCAAGGCGATGAACCCGACGCGGATGAACCCGTCCTTCTACCCGCGATCCTGGTCCGTGGTCCCCTATCAGTCGACCCACAATACCGGTGGGGCCATCATGGGCCGGGAACCTGGAACCAGCGCCGTCAACACCTGGCTGCAGAGCTGGGATGTCACCAATCTGTTCGTGGTCGGCGCCTCGGCCTTTCCGCACAACTCAGCCTACAATCCTACCGGGCCCGTCGCGGCGCTGGCCTATCGCACCGCCGAGGCGATCCGCGACCGCTACCTCAAGCGCCCCGGCCTTTTGTGATGATGCGTGGCCTCGTGCTGGTCGTGCTGGCGCTGACCGCAACCAGTCCGGCCGTGGCCGCCGGCGACGCCAAGCGTGGCAAGGCCGTCTACGCCCAGTGCGCGGCCTGCCACTCGCAAGACCCTGCGAAAAAGACCCTTGGCCCGCACCTGAAAGGCGTGATCGGCCGCAAGGCCGGCGGTGTGGACGGCTATGTCTATTCCCCGCCCATGCGCCGTTCGAAGGTGGTCTGGACGTCTGAGACGCTTGGCGCGTTCCTCGTCGACCCTCAGGCGGTGGTGCGGGGCACCAAGATGCCGTTTTCCGGCCTGGCGACGGCGAAGGACCGCGACGACCTGATCGCCTACATCGCTCTTCCATAGACGCCGTCAATTTTAATTCCATAAAGGATCGATTGGACCGCCGAGACTTGGGACCCTATACGTCACGCTACAAATGGAGGACGGACCATGTCCCACACCGACACCAAGATCGCCGACGGCCTGTCGCGCCTGCTGGCCGACACTTACGCCGTCTATCTCAAGACCCACGGCTACCACTGGAATGTGCGCGGCCCCAACTTCGCCAGCCTCCACACCCTGTTCATGACCCAGTACACCGAGATGTGGACCGCCATCGACCTGGTGGCCGAACGCATCCGCGCGCTGGGCGAGACAGCGCCGCAGGGTTATGGCGTGTTCGGCAAACTCTCGGGCATCAAGGACGGCGACCCGTCGAAATCGGCCGACGCCATGCTGCAGGAACTGCTGGCCGACCACGCCACCCTGATCGCCACCGCCAAAGCCGCCCGCGAAGGTGCCGACGACGTCACCGCCGCGGTGATCGACGCCCGCATCGACGCGCACCAGAAGCACGCGTGGATGATCCGGGCGACGTTGGGGTAGGGGGGCGGCGGCTTGCCTAGAGCGACCGCCCGTGACTCGACTGAGACGTTGCTAATAGCCTCTGATGGCTTGTTGACG
>JANORH010000504.1:0-2127 GCA_031415215.1 Alphaproteobacteria bacterium
GCGAGGCGCTGTCGCTCAGAAGCTGCCGCGTCGCGGTCAGGTCCTTCCAGAACGGCATTTTGACCTCGCGCCCGCCGCCCATCGCGATTTCGTCGAACTCAGGCGCGGATTCAACGATGCCACACTGGCCGAACTGGGCCAGCTCGGCGGTGCGCTCGATGGCGTACTTCTCGAACTCGGTGGGAATGATGATGTCGGCAACGGCTGTTTTAGCCATATCAGGTCTTTCTCAAAGACCCGCCGGGGAGGGGAAGAGTCAGGATGCGGCTACACCGCCGCCTTGAGTCGCTCCGCCAGCCGGGGGTCGGTTTTGAGCAGTCGCATCTGCTCGGTCAGGTTCCAGTCCGGCCCGTGCCGGAATGGATTTTTGCGTTGGCCGACCCCGCCGGAGCCGTGGCCGACAGCACCGCTGCCGGCCGAAGATTCAAAGAGATGGGGAGCCTCGACCGCCTGCCGGGTCACCCATTCGTCGAAAGTCAGAGGCGTCGCGCCATCCTGTCCGAAGACAGGCGTCCGGCCGTCGCTTTCGACGGCGGCCACCGCGCCACCCACAATCTTGAAAATGCTCCGCGCCCGCGCCTTGATGTCGGGAATCGCGGACGCCCGCAGGCCCAGTTTCGTGCCGGCCTCCACCACGTTGCGCTCGATCTCCGCCTCCAGCAGCCGGGCGCTCAGGGACGCAGCCTGTTCCTCGGCCCCCTTCGCCCGCTTCTCCACGTCGGCCAGCACCGCCTTGGTGCGCTTCTCGACGAGCTTCTCGACCTCGCCGTCTTTGATCAGCTTCTCGTCCTCCAGACGTGCCTTGTCGGCCAGCAACGTCTTCACCGCGTCGGGGTCGATGCCCTCATACCTGGCCGCCAGCTCCTTGAGCTGATTCTGGAGCGCCACGTTGTTGGTGCGAAACTCGTCCACCTTCGCCTTGTCGGTCGCCCCCTCGGCATCGAGCACGAACGCGCCGTCGCGCTCGACGTAAAGGGACAGATGTTCCGCCGGAACCTCGTCCTTCGACCTGTATCGGAATTTCAGGGCCATAACCAGCGCGGTGCGCCGCTACATTAGACACACAATGTCCTATGAGATTCAAAACGTCAAGCGGGAATTGGTTGGTCGGGAACTTTTCAGCCTACCAGTCGAGGCGGTGGCAAGGAAAACGTCTTGAGAATTAGCAGCCAGCCCTGCCCCCTACCTGCTGCGCCTATTCGAAGGTTGGAGGCTCAAGGTTCGAGCACGCGATAGTAGCGGGAGCTAAACCCACTCGCATTTGCATCTTCGAATGCCACGACTCCGTCGCGGTCGGCGGTGCGCGTGGCGAGGTTCACCCAGGTGGTCATGTTCGTGGATGCCTGGATGACATAGACGCGCCCGGGGTCGCCCAGAATCTCCAGTTGCAGGCGGGTGCCGGTCACGTGAATGGCAGGCGAAATCTTGGCACGCACGGCGTGCTGCCATGCCTGCCGGTAATGCTCGATGCCCTCGTCGCACTTGCCACCCGCAACCTCCGTATCACCGCGGGCTAGTTCCTTCTGCGCCTCGGCAATCTTCTTCTGGGCAGCGCCGGCGTTGATGGCGTCCTGAATGCCCACCGTGGCCAGCAGGCGGTCGGCGCGGACGATGCGATCGACGAACCCCTGCAGGACTGCATCGGTCAAAGGACCCTTACTGTCCTTGATCAACTCGCACAGTTTCTTGACCGTCTCTTTCTCCTCCTGGATGGCCTTCTCCCCGTGCTTGCGTTGCAAGTGGGTCTGGTCGATCCAGAGGTCAGAATCCAGTGACTTCGTGAGATGCTCCACGGCCTCGTCGAGTTTCTTCCCGTCAGGCGTGTCCGTCACGCCCGGGCGCAGCGCGAGCAACTCGGCCATCACGTTCTCCTTCACCCCGCGGGCACCCAGCACGGTGACAGTGAACTCGCAAGTGGCACGGTTGCCGAATCCATCGGTGGCGCTGCAGTAGATGGTCGTCGTTCCGATGCCGAACCCGCTGCCGGACCGAGGCGAGCATGAAGTCACCACGCGGGGGTCGCAGCTATCCGCAGCCACCACCTCGTAGCGGACCACGGTGCCGGCCTGGTTGGTAAACTCGACGGTGATGTTCGTCGGGCACGTCAGCTCAGGCGGAGTGACATCC
>JANORH010000505.1:0-2009 GCA_031415215.1 Alphaproteobacteria bacterium
GGTGAGGGCCTATGACGTCTCGGGCAAGCGGGTGCTGACCCAGTGGTGGAGCTATCGCCGCCTTGATCGCTCCAAGCCGCCGATGGGCGACAAGCGCCCGCCATCGGAGCTGAGCAGGATCCAGCCCGACAAGTGGCTTCCGGAATACACCACCGAACTGCTCAACGTACTGCGCGTGCTGACCCGTCTGGTGGCGCTGGAGCCTACCCAGGACGACCTGCTGCGCCGCATCGTCGAGGGCCCGACGCTGAATGCGGCGACCTTGGGCGGGGCAAAGCCCTGATCTTGCTTCCCCTGCATTAAGGGTGAGGAAGGCTTACCCCCCCGACAGCTTCTTCCCCGCAAATACCCCCAGCGCGACAAAGATCGCGAAGCCGATGACGGCGACCAGGAACAGCAGCTTGGCGATGCCGGCGGCGGCACCGGCGATGCCGCCAAAGCCCAGTACGGCGGCGATGATGGCGATGACGGCGAAGATCAGGGCCCATTTCAGCATTTTCGGTCTCCTTGGATATCGGGCGTTCGCCCCAGGTCTGGAGAACCCCGAATGCCCGTCTCTGTTCCCGCACCCTGCATTTCCCTGTTTCACCTGCCGCCCCGCCTGATCTATTGATCGCCGGACATGGCCAAGAATCCCGAAAGCCCCCTGGAACCCTTCAAGCGCGCGCTGGCACACGCCGCGCGCTCGCTCGCTGAGTCTGACGATCTGGAGATTGTCTTCTCCGGCGAGGGCCCGCTGCTGAGCGGCAACCGCTGCGTGCTGCCGCACCCGCCGCGCGATCTGACCCCGGCGGACGCGGCGCGGATTCGCGGGCTGGCCGACCAGATGGCGCTGCGCGTCGCCCACCATGATCCCGTCGCCCACGCCAAAACCCGCCCGCAGACCGGCACCGGTCAACCGATCTATGACGGGCTGGAGCAGGTGCGCATCGAGGCCATCGGGTCCAATGCGATGGGCGGGGTTCGCAAAAACCTGTCGGCTGTGATGGAGCAGGCCTGGTCGCGGCGCGTGTTCAACGATGTCGAGGCGATGGCCAATCCGCCGATCGCCGAGGTGATCTCATTGATGGTCCGCGAGCGGCTGACCGGCGAGCCGCCGCCGCCGATGGCCCGCGCGCTGGTCGACATGTTCCGCGCCGACGTCGAGGCCAAAGCGGGCGCTGATCTTGACCGGTTGACCGGCGCCGTCGAGGACCAGAAGGCCTTTGCCCGCATTGCCCGCACCATCATCCGCGACATGGAGATGGGCGACGACCTGTCGGACAACCCCGACCAGGCCGACGACAGCGAAGACGGCGAAGACGGCGAGCCCGAAGCCTCCGAGGATCAGGACGATGGCGACGGCGAAAGCCAGTCGCCGCAGGATTCGTCCATGGACGACAGCGAGGCCAGTTCGCGAGAGGCCGACGACGCCGACAGCCAGATGATGGAGTCTGAAGCAGACCCCGATGCCGACGACAGCGACGACGCCCCGGAAATGGGCGAGGGCGACCAGCCGGCGCGTCCCGACCCCTCCGGCGACAACCGCGCCATCACCTACAAGGTCTTCACCACCGCCCACGACGAGGTGGTGTCCGCCGAGGAACTCTGCGACCCCGAGGAACTGACCCGCCTGCGCGCCTATCTGGACCAGCAGCTGGCGTCGGTGTCCAACGTAGTCTCCCGTCTCGCCAACCGCCTGCAACGCAAGCTGCTGGCGCAACAGAACCGGTCGTGGACGTTCGACCTCGAAGAAGGCCTGCTGGACGTGGCGCGCCTGACCCGCGTGATTGTCGACCCCACGGCGTCACTGGCGTTCAAGGAAGAAGAAGACACCGATTTCCGCGACACCGTCGTCACCATCCTGATCGACAACTCCGGCTCCATGCGCGGGCGCCCGATCATGGTGGCTGCGGTCTGCGCCGACATCCTGGCCCGCACCCTGGAACGCTGCAGCGTCAAGACCGAGATCCTGGGTTTCACCACCCGGGCGTGGAAGGGCGGGTCGTCGCGCGAAGACTGGCTGAAGG
>JANORH010000506.1:0-3601 GCA_031415215.1 Alphaproteobacteria bacterium
GTTGCGCGTGTGTCACCCGCTCGCATTTCCGGTCACATCGAGCTGGCTATCGCGGATGAGGCGGACTTCCGCGCTCGGGCCAGACTGGAAACTGGACTCCTTGGCCCGCGACTTCCGGTCTTGGCGGACTGGTCTGTGGCCGCTGGTCTCGACGCGTCGGTCGCGACGTATCGCGCCGGAGAGGTGACATCACTGCAACCGCACCTGGTGCTTGGTCGCGCGCAGGGGACCACTGTCACCGTCCGCCTGATCGAGACCTGGGATGAATACAACCGCCATCGGCGCGGTTATGCGGTTCGGACAGTTTCGCCGCTTGGCGACCGTGTCAGCCTCATTTTAATCTATGCCGACGCGCCGGAATCCGACCTCGGTGTGACTGTAAAAACCGAGGCGGTTTCCGCGTCCATAGCCCTGGATATATCCGACCGACTGGCTGTGCGGACGGGCGTAGTACACGAAACCCGACCCACGTTTGACCGCACCGAGCTCAGTTTCGTCATCACGACGCGGTTCTGAACCATGGCGCTGGTCTTCGTCCTCTGGGCTATCGCGCTGACGATGATCATGCTGGCGATGTCGGCGATGATTTTACTCATTGTGGCGCGGGTCGCGCGGGATCGCGCCGACGTTCACCGGGCGGGCCTGAAAGGGCAACTGCAAACAATGCTGCTAGGCGTGGTCGCCCGCGAGAATATCGGCGCGCCGGTCGTGGCGCAGCTCCGCGCGCACCCCGCAATTGTGGCAACCCTGTTGCTGGAGATTGGATCGGTGATCCGCGGGGCTGACCGGGATCACCTGTTTGATGTCCTGCAGACCAACGGCGTGTTCGCCGTCATCCGCGACGCTGCAACAGCGGGGCACAACGCCAGCCGGTTACACTGCCTCGAGGCTGTCGCCCTGTTCCCATCCGCCGGAGCAGCTCAGGTCCTGCGCGACCTGTGCCATGACCCGGACCTTACGATCCGCTTCGCCGCAGCGGACGGTCTGGTCGGACGTGGCGATGTGGGTTCCGTCCCGGCGATGATCAGCAATCTCTTGTCGCAGGGCGTCGTACCTACGGGACGCGCGCTGGAGGTCATTGGCCGACTGGCCCGGCAGAACCCGCAAGCCGCGCTGCGTGAGGCCAGCCGCCCTGATCTGTCGATCACGGCCCTCGCCGCTATTCTTCACGCAGTTGGAGCCGCCGGCGACTATAGCTTGATTGATGACCTGTCCACATGGGCCACCCATCCCGAGGGTGGAGTTCGCGCGGCAGCCATAGATGCACTTGGGTTGATGCGGCACCCCGTTGCCCAGCCGATGATTTCCGACGCTCTGGATGACCCGATCTGGCAAGTTCGGGCAGCCGCAATCCGTGCAACAGGCCTTGGAGGGCTTGAGACCGAGGTCGAAATCCTTGCGAAGCGGCTCGTCGATCCCCTGTGGAGCCTCAGGTTTGCCGCCGCCCGCGCGCTGGCGCAGATGGAAGGCACCGGCCTGGTTCGGATCCAGGATGTGGCAGCCCGGAACACCGACCCCCGAATGCGTGATCTGGCCAGGGCCATCATCGCCGAACGCGAGACGTCATGACCGAGCTCTGGAGCCCGGATCTGAGCCTGATCGCAGGTATCATCGCGGGCCTCATAATTGCGGTGGGCATCGCGCAGAACCTGCTGCAGTTCGTTCAGCTTGGCTTTGCGATGACCGCATTCCGCACTCATGGCAGGGTTGCCACGCCACACCTCTGGCGACGGCTCAGCGACGCGGCACCGCCGATCTCGCTGATTTCCCCGGCCTTCAACGAAGCGCTGACGATTGTCGAAAGCGTTCGCTCGCTCCTGGGACTTCAGTATCCGGCTTTCGAAGTCATTGTCGTCAATGACGGCTCGACGGACGGAACACTGCAATCTTTGATTGAGGCATTCGACCTCGCGCCGGTGACCCGCGCGCGCGAAACAGTCCTGACCAGCAAGCCCGTCCTCGGATTGTACGGCGCGCAACACCAGCCCCGCCTTCTGGTCATCGACAAAATCAACGGCGGCAAGGCGGACGCGCTCAACGCGGCTGTGAATCTCGCGTCTTTCCCCATTTTCTGCGCGATCGATGCCGATTCACTGCTGGAACCTGATGCTCTTCTTCGCGCTGTACAGCCTTTTATCGATGATCCCGAACGGGTCGTGGCAGTCGGCGGGACGGTGCGGATCGCCAACGGCTGCAAGATAGACCAGGGCCGGGTTGTGGAGGTGGGGCTGACACGCGATCCGCTGATGCTGCTGCAGAGTGTGGAATATCTGCGAGCTTTCCTGATGGCGCGCCTGGCCTGGAGCCAGATGGGGGCGCTTACGATCATATCCGGTGCCTTCGGCCTCTTCCTGCGCCAACCCGTTCTGGATGTCGACGGTTACAGCTGCGACACCGTTGGCGAGGACATGGAGCTGATCATCAAGCTTCATCGCCATCATCGGGATCGTGAACTGCCGTACCGCATTGCTTTTCTGCCGGAGCCGGTTTGCTGGACCGAGGCCCCGACGACCCTGCGGGTGCTCTCGCGTCAGCGCCGGCGCTGGCAACGCGGCGCGATGGAGACGTTTGCCAAGCATGCCGACATGCTGGTCAAGCCGCGCTACGGACGGGTCGCAGGCTTGGGGATGACCAATATCGCACTGACCGACGTGATAGGTCCGATCCTGGAACTGCTTGGCTATCTGATGATCCCGGCGCTCTGCCTGCTGGGGATTTTGTCGATGGACTATCTGACGGCCTTTCTGGCGGTCAGCGTCGGTTTTGGTATCTCCATCAGCGTCGCCAGCCTCGCCATGGAAGAATCCCAGCTCAGGCGCGTGGCCTCGATCTCAGATCTGATGTTGCTGCTGTTTGCGGCGCTCGCGGAGAACCTGGGCTACCGCCAGCTCAACAATTTCTGGCGTGTCCAGGGCGCCTGGGAATACCTGATGGGGTCGAAGTCCTGGGGCGCGATGACACGGACAGGCTTCGCCAAAACGGTCTGAGCGTCTCGACTGACGTCGAACCGCATCATGTAGGTCATACTGGATCGCGATCATCGAACGTAACCTCCAGCGCGACCTGCAGTCGATCAAGGTCATCGGCGCCGGGTGCAGTCTTCAATGTCAGCATATCGTCGATCACCCGTGCCAGCCGGCTCAGCTCGTCGTAGCCAAAACTGCCGGCCGCACCGGATAGCCGATGCACCAGGACGCCAAACTCGGGGCTCGCAAGATCCGCCGGTGCCTGACGCATCATGCGCAGCATCGCAAGGTCTTCACCACATCGCAGCCGGAACCGGCGGCGCAGGTCTGTGAGGAAGGCATCTGACATAGACGGGCCCGATACAGTGGCTTCATACGACGGCAAGAACCACGTGAGCGCTTAAAGCGACTCGCACCACTGAACTCACCTTATCGCCGCAAGCTGGACCCCACCCGTACCGTGCCGGTCGCTTGGGCTCAGGAACATTACAGCGACACCTCACCTGTTGGCCCATAACTCCAGGCGCGGAAATGTCTTGACTTTATGTTCCTGTTATGTTCTATTTCTCTCGATGTTCGATCCCGACGAAATCGCTGCGCGTCAGGCCGCCTCGGCCCGCCATATGAGCGAGCGC
>JANORH010000507.1:0-1637 GCA_031415215.1 Alphaproteobacteria bacterium
TGAACACGGGCTTCCAGCCAACCCTCGACTTCAACGCCGCCGCGACAGCAGCCGAGGACGGCGAGGCGCTCATCATCGACGTCGATGGCTATGAGGGGCCATTGCATGTGCTTTTGGCGCTGGCCCGCAGTCAGAAGGTCGATCTTCTGCAGCTTTCGATCCTGAAACTGGCGGACCAGTACCTGGCCTTTGTTCAGGACGCGCGACGTCTGCGGTTTTCGCTGGCCGCAGACTATCTGGTGATGGCGGCCTGGCTGGCCTACCTGAAATCGCGCCTGCTGCTGCCCAAGGCGGAACAGCCCCGGCCCGAGGAGGCCCCCGCCGAGGAGATCGCCGCGCGGCTGGCGTTCCGCCTGGCCAAGCTGGAAGCCATGCGGGAGGCGGCAGAACGCATGCGCACGGGCCCACAATTGCGCCGCGACGTATTTGGCCGGGGCGACCCGCAGGCAATCCGGATTATCCCGTCAAATTTGTTTGAGGGCGACCTCTACGCCCTGATGTCGGCCTACATCGGACAACGGACAAAAGAGTCGCAGCGCAGCTACAGGCCCACGCCGCCGGTCGCCTATCCTCTGGAGGACGCCCGCGATCGTCTGCGCCGGCTGTTGCCGGACATGGAGCGCTGGACGTCGTTGTCGGGCGTGGCACCCGCAGGTACGCCGACATCGGGGCCAAGCCGGGCCTCTTATGTTGCGTCCACACTCGCGGCCAGTCTGGAACTGGTCAAGGAAGGCGAGCTTGAGGCGCGGCAGCTAGAGGCGTTCGCTGACATCTATCTTCGCGCCCGCAAGAGCGAGGTTGCGGCATGAGCGATCCTGAACACCGGATTGAGACCGCCCGCGAAATCGAAGCCCTCCTGTTCGCTGCTGCCGGGCCCCTGACAGAGGCCGAGATCATCAAACGTCTGCCAGAAGGCGCGGACGTGGCCGGTACGTTGGCGGAGCTCGTGGCGCAATATGCGGGCAGGGGAATCGTCCTTGCCCAGATCGCCAACGCCTGGCGTTTCCAGACCGCTGAAGATCTGGCCTGGCTGATGACGCAGGAGCGCGAGGAGCCGCGCCGCCTGTCCAAGGCCGCGCAGGAGACGCTGGCCATTATCGCTTACCACCAGCCGGTGACCCGCGCCGAAATCGAGGCCGTTCGGGGGGTCCAGGCCAGTCGTGGAACCCTCGATGTCCTGCTGGAACTCAGTCTGGTCCGGATGCGGGGCCGCCGCCGCTCGCCTGGCCGGCCGGTGACCTACGGGACGACGGAGGGCTTTCTGGAGCACTATGGACTGGCCAGCCTGACGGACCTTCCGGGCATGGCGGAAATGAAGACGGCGGGCCTGCTGTCGCTCGATCTGCCGGCGGACTTTGCGGTGCCCGACCCCAATGCTCTTTCTCTGGACGAGGATCCGCTTGAGGCCGACGCGCCGGAATTTCATGTGGATTTCATCGGCGAAGACGCGGCTTCCACCTAACTGACCTGCTGGCCGTTGGCGCGGCGACCGAGGACAGACTATATAGCGGCGTAACATAACGCTCGGCGACAGCACGGTTGCCGGACAAGGAGACTTCAGCGCATGGGCGCCTTCAGTATCTGGCATATCGCGGCGATCGTGGTGGTCGCGCTTCTGCTCTTCGGCGGGCGTGGAA
>JANORH010000508.1:0-3158 GCA_031415215.1 Alphaproteobacteria bacterium
CGCCGAAACCAGAACGGCACCTATGTGCTCACGGCCGGCTATTACGACGACTACTACCTCAAGGCGCTCAAGGACCGCCGACGCATCGCCGACGACTTCGACCAGGCCAGGCAGACCTGCGACGCCCTGCTGACGCCCACGGCACCATCCGCCGCCTTCGCGCTGGGTGAGAAGTCAGACGATCCCGTGGCCATGTACCTGAACGACATCTTCACGGTGACGGTGAACCTGGCCGGTTTGCCGGGCATGAGCGTGCCTGCGGGGCTGGACGCCCACGGGTTGCCGCTAGGACTGCAGCTCATTGGCCGCAATCTGGATGAAGGAACACTGTTTGCGCTGGGATCGGCCATCGAGAAGGCTGCCGACTTCCGGGCCAAGCCGCAGAAGTGGTGGTGAGGGCCCCATAGGAGCCCTCACACGTTAGTTCTACTTGATCGCGTCGAACTCGGTCTGAAGCGACTTCAGCTTGGCGTCGTCGATGGCACCCTGGCTCATCGGCGCAACCTGGGTCAGCGTCATGGTGGCGATCTGGTCGTAGAACTGGGTGATTTCCGGCAGCATCTTTTCGAGAGCAGCCTTGGCCTTCTCGTTCTTGATGATGTCGCCGATCGGAGTCGTTTCGACCGAGAGGGCGCCCGCCGCCGGCGCAGCGGCAGGAGCGGTCTGGGCCAGGGCCGGAGCGGCCATCGAGGCCACCGCAAGTGCGGCGACGAGAGCGAGATACTTCATTGGGTGTTCCTTTTCCCCGTTCTGAACGTCGTTAAGACGTGAGCGAACCTTGAGTCCATTTCAAGGCATTTGTGCAAGTGCGTTTGTTGGCGCGCTTCCGGTTTCTTTCGCGGCGCGCTACTGAACCGTTCATGAACGACGTGACCAACACCAAGCTGATCCAGGGGCGAACCGGCCCTTGGGAGATCGTCCTCGGGCTGGAAGTCCATGCCCAGGTCGCCTCAAATGCCAAGCTGTTCTCCGGCGCCGCCGTCGGCGCGGGCGCGGCCCCCAACGCCCAGGTCAGCCTGGTGGACGCGGCCATGCCCGGCATGTTGCCCGTCATCAACCGTCACTGTGTCGAACAGGCGGTGAAGACCGGCCTCGGTCTCAAGGCGCAGATCAATCACTGGTCGCGGTTTGATCGGAAGAACTATTTCTACCCTGACCTGCCTCAGGGCTATCAGATCAGTCAGTTCAAGGACCCGATCGTCGGCGAGGGCGAGGTGATCGTCGAGCGCGACGACGGCTCGACCTTCGTCGTGCGAATCGAACGGCTTCACCTGGAGCAGGACGCGGGCAAGAGCCTGCACGACCAGGACCCCAACTACACCTACGTCGATCTGAACCGCTCGGGGACCGCCCTGATGGAGATCGTCTCAAAACCCGACATGCGCTGCGCCGAAGAGGCGGCTGCCTATGTGAAGAAACTGCGGACCATCCTGATCTATCTTGGCACCTGCGATGGCGACATGGAGAAGGGTAACTTGCGCGCTGACGTGAATGTCTCGGTTTGCCGCCCCGGTGCCTACGAGAGGTTCCGTGAGAGCGACGACTTCAGCCACCTGGGCACGCGTTGCGAGATCAAGAACGTCAATTCCTACCGCTACATTCAGCAGGCCATCGAGTACGAGGCGCGGCGGCAAATTGAAATCCTCGAGGATGGGGGTTCGATCAACCAGGAAACCCGCCTGTTTGATCCGGGCAAGAACGAGACCCGCTCCATGCGCTCCAAGGAAGAGGCGCACGACTATCGCTATTTCCCCGACCCTGACCTTCTGCCGCTGGAACTTGACCCCGCATGGGTAAAGTCCATCGAGGCGACCTTGCCGGAGCTTCCCGACGCCAAGAAGGCGCGCCTGCAGAGTCAGTATGGCCTGACCGCCTATGACGCCGGGGTCCTGATCATCGAACAGGCCCGCGCTGACTTCTACGAAGCTGCGGTGAAAGGCCGCGATGCCAAACTCACAGCCAACTGGGTGACCAATGACCTGGCTGCGCGGCTGACCGCTGGCGGCATCGACATCGCCGATTCGCCCATTACCCCGTCGGGTATTGCCGAGCTGGTCCAGCTGATTGAGGAAGACGTGATCTCGTCGCGGATCGCCAAGGACGTCTTCGAACGCATGTGGGCGGGCGAGGGGGCGGCCGGCGAGGTGGTCGAAAAGGCCGGTCTGCGTCAGGTTTCCGACACCGGCGCGCTGGAAGCCATCATCGACGCCCTGATCGCCGCCAATCCAGGGCAAGCCGAGGCGGTCAAGGAAAAGCCCCAGGCCATCGGCTGGTTCGTCGGACAGGTGATGAAGCAGACCGGTGGCAAGGCCAACCCCGGCACGGTCAACCAGCTGCTCAAGGCCAAGCTGGGGCTGTAAATCCGCAACGCCTCGCGGTTCCTGTCAATTTGGCAACAGCGGCTTTAACCATGTGTTCAAGGTAACACTGGTTTGGTGTCCCCATGGATCGGTTCAGGGCGTGCAAAAAGCAGGCTCGCCGACTTGACGAGGACGCACACCATGCTGGCGAGCATCGAAACGAAAAGCGATGGAATGCCGCTGCCGACCCCTGACGCGACCGGCGACGAGCTGTTCCGTATGGGGCTCATGTATTCGACCGGACAAGGCGGCGCGCCGCTCGACTATGTCTCGGCCCACATGCTGTTCAACCTGGCTGCCATGCGCGGCTCGGTTGAAGCCAAGGTTTACCGAAAGGAACTGGCCGGCGAGATGGAACACGACGACGTCGCCGAAGCCCAACGTCAGGCGCGCCAGTGGTTGGCCCAGGGCTGACGGGATCAGGTCGGGGGGGTTCCTCAACGGTGCTGAGCAGCGTCGGATCGAACCCTCCATTGCCTGACAATCGCGCAACGCCGCTATCTGACCTGGACCTGCACACTATCTGTTGGGCCCCGGCACTTCCCGCGCCGGGCCTTTTCATTTGGCTCAAGGTATTACGGCTCGCGAGACAGACGCGTTGCCCCCCGGCGGCTCTTTCGCTATGGAGAGCGTCCAGTTCCGAACGGCCTTGAACGGCCTGCTGTTTGCATCGGAGCCGGGCGGGAGAAAACCCGCTGAAAACAACAAGGTGACGTGGCCGAGTGGCTGAAGGCAACGGTTTGCTAAATCGTCATACGTGAAAGCGTATCCAGGGTTCGAATCCCTGCGTCACCGCCA
>JANORH010000509.1:0-3918 GCA_031415215.1 Alphaproteobacteria bacterium
TCGCCACCGAGGTCGAGGAACTGCGACAGACCGCCCTGCTCATCGCCAAAATCAACGCACTGCAGGCCCCGGTCCCGGAGCCGCAACCACCGCAAAGGAACGGCCTCAAATGGGGTCCCTCGGGTTAGGGCGCGCTCTGCCCCTTCGGAAGTCTTGAGCTCTTTTCCAGAAAACATGCTTGCACCTGACGCGGTTGCGCCTATATTAGCTTTTGCTCGATTTGAGCATAAGCAGGGGTGTGGAGGCTGAAGCAGGCCTCGGCACCTTTTTATCGGCCCCAGTAATGCTCAATTTGAGCATAAGGAGGGTTCCATGGCCGCAGATGGTTTCCAGTTCGCGTTCACACCCGAGATCGAAGCGACGACCGCGCCCCTCTGGGAGCGCGTCAAGCATCACGTCACGCCGATGGAGTGGCGCCAGCAGGCGCCGCTGATCGCCGAGATCAACCGGCTGAAGCGCGAGAAGAACGCGGTCATCCTGGCCCATAACTACATGACGCCCGAGATCTTCCACGGCGTCGGCGACTATGTCGGCGACAGCCTGGGCCTGGCCAAGGAGGCCGCGCGCTCGGACGCCGCCGTGATCATCCAGGCCGGCGTCCACTTCATGGCCGAGACCTCCAAAATCCTGTCGCCGGAAAAACGCGTGCTGATCCCGGATCTGCGGGCGGGATGCTCGTTGGCCAGCTCGATCACCGGCGCCGATGTGCGCCTGATCAAGCAGCGCTATCCGGGCCTGCCGGTGGTCACGTACGTCAACACCACTGCCGACGTGAAGGCCGAGACCGACATCTGCTGCACCAGCGCCAACGCCGTTCAGGTGGTGGAAGAGGCGGCAAGGCTGTGGGGCGTCGACCGGGTGATCCTGATCCCGGACGAGTTCCTCGCCCGCAACGTGGCGCGCCAGACCGACATCAAGATCATCGCCTGGCAGGGCCGCTGCGAGGTGCATGAGCGCTTCACCGCCGCCGACATCCTGGAACTCAAGGCCGCTTATCCGGACGCCGAGATCCTGGCGCACCCGGAATGCCCCACAGACGTGATCGAAGCGTCGGACTTCACCGGTTCCACGGCCGCCATGACGGACTACGTCGCGAAACGTCGCCCGAAGCGGGTGGTGATGATCACCGAGTGTTCGATGGCCAGCAATGTGGCGGCCGACTCGCCGGAGACCGAGTTCATCGGCCCCTGCAATCTGTGCCCGCACATGAAGCGGATCACCCTGGAAAACATCTACGAGACCCTGATCCACGACCGCTATGAGGTGACCGTCGATCCGGCCATCGCGGCCCGCGCCCGCCTGGCGGTCCAGCGGATGATCGACCTGCCACCGCCCGCGATCCCGGCCCGCTACGACCTGTTCAAGGCGCGCCACCACGTCGACGTGGAGATGATCTGATGGCGCGCCTCCACCACGACGGTGTGCTGGTGGTCGGCGCGGGTCTGGCGGGGCTGACCGCAGCCCTGTCTGCGGCGCCGACAAGCGTGCTCATCTTGACCGATGCCGCGCTCAACCACGGCTGTTCGTCGGCCTGGGCCCAGGGCGGTGTGGCCGCAGCCCTTGGGTCCGATGACGCGCCGTCGCTGCATGCGATCGATACGATCGCCGCCGGCGCCGGCCTGGTCGTGCCCGAGGTCGCGCGCCTGTTGGCCGAGGAAGGCCCTGACGCTGTGCGTCGTCTGGCGGCGCTGGGCGCACCGTTCGACCGCAATGCCGAGGGCGGCTTTGCGCAAAGCTTGGAGGCCGCCCATTCCCGCGCCCGTGTGGCCCGGGTCAAAGGCGACCAGGCGGGTCGCGCCATCATGGACGCCGTCACCGTGGCGGTGCTGGCCGCCCCGCACATCGAGGTCCGCACGGGCGGCAAGCTCATCGGGCTGCTGCAGGATGCAACCGGCCGAATCGGGGGCGTCGTGGCGCGCATCGACGGCAAGCCCGTCGAGATCACGGCCCGCGCCGTCATTCTTGCGACCGGCGGCATCGGCGGCCTCTATGCCGTCACCACCACACCAGCCGAACTTCAAGGCGATGGCCTGGGGCTGGCGGCGCTGGCCGGCGCAGTCATTGCCGATCCCGAGTTTGTCCAGTTCCACCCGACGGCCATCGACATCGGTCGCGATCCCGCGCCGCTGGCCACCGAGGCCCTGCGCGGTGAAGGCGCCGTGCTGGTCAATGGCGACGGCGAGCGGTTCATGGCGGGCTATCATCCTGACGCGGAAATGGCCCCGCGTGACATCGTGGCCCGCGCAATCCATGCCGAGCGACAGGCCGGTCGTGGGGCATTTCTCGATGCCCGCCAGGCCGTTGGCTCGCACTTCCCCGACGCCTTTCCAGCGGTCTTTGCAGCTTGCATGTCGGGCGGCATCGATCCTCGCGTCCAGCCGATCCCGGTGGCACCAGCCTGCCACTATCACATGGGCGGGATCGCGACCGACGCAGACGGGCGCACCTCGCTTCCCGGCCTCTATGCAGCGGGTGAATGCGCCTCCACCGGCGTCCACGGCGCCAACCGTCTGGCCTCGAACTCATTGCTGGAGGCGGCTGTCTTCGGTGCCCGCACCGGACGCGCCGCCGCACTTGAGACGCCCGCCAGCGCAGCGCTTGAACCGGTCATGACCACGGACCTACCAGCGACCGTCCTGCAGACCCTCCGCCAGGCCATGAGCCAGGATGCCGGCGTGGTCCGCAGCGCCGAAGGGCTGACCCGGCTGTTGGAACTCATCGGTGCGATGGACCTCGTCCATGGTCCAAATGCACCCTTGATCGCCGCCCGGCTGGTGGCCGCGTCGGCGCTGGCCCGCCGGGAGAGCCGCGGCGGCCACTATCGCTCTGACGTCACGCAGTCCGGGGATGCGGTTCGCACCTTCGTAACGTGGGAGCAGATCGCGCCCTCCAGCCTGAAGTTCGCCGCCGAATGATCGAGCCCCTCCCCGACCTGCTGATCGCCCCCGTCGTGCGCGCCGCCCTGGCCGAGGACCTTGGCCGGGCCGGTGATATCACGGCTCAGGCCTGCATTCCGCCCGATACCCGGCTGACGGCGTCGTTCGCGGCGCGGCGCGGCGGCGTGGTCGCCGGCCTGTCCTGCGTGCGCCTTGCCATTGCCGAGCTCGATCCGACGGTGAAGTTCACGCCACTGGTTGCCGATGGCCAGGTGGTGTCGGCCGGGACGTCACTGGCCCAGGTCAGCGGCAATGCACGCGCGATCCTCACTGCCGAACGGACCGCGTTGAACCTGCTGGGCCGGCTCTGCGGGATCGCCACCCTGACCCGCGACTTCGTCGACGCGGTCTCGGCCAGTTCCGCCCACATTACCGACACCCGCAAGACCACGCCCGGCCTGCGCGCCCTGGAAAAGTACGCCGTGCGCTGCGGCGGCGGCACGAACCACCGTTTCGGACTGGATGACGCCATCCTGATAAAGGACAACCACGTGGCCGCCTGCGGATCCGTGGGTGAGGCCGTACGTCGCGCCAAGGCCTTCGCCGGCCACCTGGTCAAGGTCGAGGTCGAGGTGGACAGCCTGATCCAGCTTCAGGAAGCCTTGGCCCACGATCCCGACGTGATCATGCTGGACAATTTCACCCTCGAGGATCTTCGCGAGGCCGTGAAGATCGTTGGCGGACGCGTGGTGCTGGAGGCCTCCGGTGGAGTCACCCTCGACACCGTCCGCGCCATCGCCGAGACCGGGGTAGACGTGATCAGCGTCGGTGCCCTGACCCACTCGGCCAAGGTGCTCGACATCGGCCTGGACGCCATCGGGCATTGAACGGCCAGACTTCAGAAAATCGGAAGCCGTTCCGCAGCCGACGCGACGGCGGCGGCCCGGGCATCGGCCATCGTGGCCATGCGAGCCCTTATGCTGGCCAACACCTCGGGCCGCGCCAGCTCCGGTCGTCCGGAGTTGAAGGGCGGCGCGGGGGC
>JANORH010000510.1:0-25634 GCA_031415215.1 Alphaproteobacteria bacterium
GCCTGTTTCGCGAACTTCTGTCGATGATGTCGACCTATCCTGACTCGGTCGCTGCCGGCGCTCACCTGTTGTTTGTTGCCAAAAACCTTGAGCGGATCGGCGATCACGCGACCAATATTGCTGAAATTCTGCACTTCCAGATGACCGGCGAAGAACTGGTCGGCGAGCGGCCCAAGATCAGCTTTCAAGCGCCCCAAACGGAGGCTGCGTCATCGTAACGCCCTACATTCTGGTGGTAGAGGACGAGGACGCATTGGCGACCCTCCTCGACTACAATCTCATGAAAGAAGGCTTCCGCGTCGAGCGTGCGGCTGACGGAGAAGAGGCGCTGCTGCGCATCACCGAGGAACCGCCGGATCTGGTAATTCTGGACTGGATGTTGCCCAAGGTATCGGGGGTTGAGGTCTGTCGACAGATCCGCGCCAACGTCGAGACCCGCCGCACGCCGATCATCATGCTCACCGCGCGCAGTGAAGAGGCCGACAAGATCCGCGGCCTGGAAACCGGTGCCGACGACTATGTAGTCAAACCCTTCGCCATGAGCGAGCTGGTGGCGCGCATCCGCGCCCTGCTGCGCCGAACGCGGCCTGAGTTGATGGACGAACAGCTTGAGTATGCTGATCTGCTGCTGGATCGGGCCCGCCACCGGGTCACACGTAGCGGACAAGACGTGCATCTGGGCCCCACCGAGTACCGCCTGCTGGACTTCTTTATGCAGCGACCGGGTCGGGTGTTCAGCCGCGAGCGGCTGCTGGACTCGGTATGGGGTGCAAACACCTATGTCGAACTTCGCACCGTCGATGTTCACGTTGGTAGATTGAGAAAAGCGCTGCGCAAGCCCGGCGCACCGGACCTTATCCGCACGGTTCGATCCGCGGGCTATGCACTGGACGAAGACGGCTAAGGCTGCGTCACTGGCCTGTCACCGACTCTCCCTAGCGATTGTCCCACTGGGGGATTGAAATGTCGGACACCAGGGCTGCCATTCGCTGTCGTACCGCGTTCATCTCGGATATCCATCTGGGTACGCGCGGCTGTCAGGCAGAGCTGCTGCTGGAATTCATCCGGGAGCTGGATTGCGAGACGTTATATCTGGTCGGCGACATTGTTGACGGCTGGAAACTGAGGTCCGGCTGGTTCTGGCCACAGGCTCATAACGACGTCGTCCAGAAAATCCTGCGTATGGCCCGCAAGGGGGTCAGGGTGATTTACATTCCAGGCAATCACGACGACCGCATTCGCGATTTCTGTGGCATCCACTTTGGCGGACTTGTGGTCGCACGCGATGCGATCCACGAAACGGCGGATGGGCGGCGCTATCTGGTCACGCACGGCGACGAGTTCGATGGTGTGGTCCAGAACGCGAAGTGGTTGGCATTTCTCGGAGACTGGAGCTACCGCAGCCTGCTGGCGCTCAACACCCATTTCAACCGTGTGCGTCGCCGGATGGGGCTTGGATACTGGAGCCTGTCGGCGTTCCTGAAGCATCGGGTGAAGGACGCTATCAAGTTCATCGACCAGTTCGAATCGGCCATGGCCGACGAGGCGCGTCGCAGGGGTGTGCATGGCGTCATCTGCGGCCACATCCACAAAGCCGAACGCCGCGATATCGACGGCATCGACTATCTGAACGATGGGGACTGGGTGGAAAGCTGCACCGCCCTCACCGAGGACTTCGAAGGCAAGCTTCGTATCGTTTACTGGCTTGAGGCGCGCAAGGCGCTGCTGGACCGGTCACATGATCGGATGGAGCCGCTCGCAGCGTGAACTCCGACATCCAAAGGCACGACATTTTCGCGGTCTGAAAAAGGTGGCCGCGACCCCTGGGGGGACGGGAGGTCGCGGCCGGGTCAGCTACGGGAAGGCCGACCAAGGACAAGAGCGCAATGCAGCTTCGAGACTAACGCGACCTCATGTCAGCGCGATGACGTTTCGAAATCAGAAATTGACCTGCCCGCGCGCGGCCAGCGCGTTGTAGGTCTGCCCAACCTGCAGTCCGGTCGAACCCAGTCGGTCGATCTTGACGCGTTGATAGTCGAGCATGATCCGCATTGAGGGGTTCAGGTACCAGTTGACCCCCAGAGTCCCGATCCTTTGTTCACCACCGCGTACAGCTCCCGGAACCGGAAGGCCGCCGGCCCCCTCGCGATAGTTGAGATCAATCATTGAGTACCGCGCGGCAAGTTCGAAGGCACCCCAGGTTCCGGCTTCGGGGTTGAAGTTGTAGGCCTGTTTCGGGGCGTCAAACCGCGCCTCGACCGGATTGTAAGGCCGTGTTTCGCCGGACAGGATCCAGGAGCCCTGCACGTACCAGCCCGTGAAACGTGGGTCGGACGGGACGACAGCGGTGGTGATCCGGCGGTCGATCTTATAGTGGAAATACTCGCTCTCGATCAGGAAAGGTCCTGTCTGGAACGCGGCCTCCAGACCCATCACAGTGACATGTCGGGCGTCAATGACGCCGGTGTCGATCAGGCGGGTGCCATCGACGCGGAGCTCAGGCCGATCCCTGAGCTGGACGCCATAGCGGATTGGAGCCGCTGTCCCCGCATCGTTGGGCTGGATCACATACTGGAAATTGCCGCCCAGATGCGCCTGCCAGTCGGTGGTAGAATAGGGAGCCAATGCAATGCGACCGATCCAGGCTGTTTGTTCGTCAAACGGCTGGGTGGTGGCCGACCCGGCTGAACTGATGGAGGATATCGTATTTCCGGTGAAGGCGGTTGTTGCGAACCAGCGGGTCGCCAGGCCTGAATCGCCTTCGCCAAACACGCCGTTCCCGCTGGCCTGAACGCCGACTCTACTGTCGCCAGCGGCCACCAGTCTGGCTGTTTCGGCGGGGGAGGGGCGTTCCAGAAGTGGCATCTGGCTGGTCGAGGCGGCTGCGGCCAAGCCAATATTGGGCTCGAAGGCACCGACCTTGATCCGCAGTGGCTTGATCGCGGTATAGGTCATCGAGGCTTCGTAAAGGCGCCCGGGATCCTCTCCACCGGAGCCTCCGAACTCGTAGATGAACGCATAGTCGAAATCGCGGAACAGTTTGCCGTCCAGGCCTATCCGGGCGCGGCGAAAGTTGGAGCCCTCACTGAGATCGCGGTTCGTGACGGCTGCCGACAGGTTGTTCCTCTGGAAGTACTTGCCGGTGTCGAACATCATTATGGCTTTGATGTTCGCAGTGAAACGCCCGTCCGCGCTGGCGAAGGCTGGCTTTCCATTGGATAGGGTCGGCGTCACAAAGCTTCCGCCAGGTGCTTGTTTCAGTGTGGCGATATCTGTGGAGGCGCTCTCCTGGGTCGACTTCATCTCGGCCAACTGGGCGGCCATTGCCTCCAGCTGTTGCTGGATGGCGGTGAGGCGGGGGTCCTGTTGCGGGGCACCGGCACGCAACTGTTCAAGCTGGTTCCGCATCTCGTCCAGCTGGCGTTGCATGGCCTGGAGTCTGGCGTCGTTAGCGGGTGCTGCTGCTGCGAGAGCCTGTGTCGAGACCCCGCACAGCAGAATTCCGGCCAGGCCCGCAGACAGCCACGAAGCCGCAGTCCGCTCGTTCAGTAACCGCATTCTGGTAGTCCTCTTCGGGCCGCTACGATCGGCTATGTGCAGCCGTTCTCTAGGCTTCGTTTGCGACAAATCGGCAAATTTAACACGGCAGATTTGTGACAAACACACGCCATGGCAAATGTCACAAAACTGGGCAATTTCTGTCATTCGAACGTTGCGAGACCGGACTAGACCCAACCCGAACGGGTCGCCACGCATGCGACCATCGAAGAGGGATCTGGTATGTTCAGACGATATCTGACGGCGATAACGGCGGCTGTAACGCTTGTAGGATACGCTGGCGCCCATGCCGCAGATGTGTCTGGCGCAGGCGCGACATTTCCGGCCCCGGTCTATGCGAAATGGGCAGAGCTCTACAAAGCCCAGACCGGCAACCGCCTGAACTATCAGGCCATCGGCTCTGGCGGCGGCATCCGGCAGATCACGGCAGGCACCGTCGACTTCGGAGCTACAGACAAACCCTTGAAGCCGGATGATCTGGCAACAGGGGGTTTTTCAATGTTCCCGACGGTAATCGGCGGCGTTGTGCCGGTGATCAACCTGCCGGGCATCAAATCGGGACAGGTTAAGCTGACCGGGGCACTGACCGCGGACATCTTCCGCGGCGTCCTGAAGCGGTGGAACGATCCGCTCATCGCTCGGTACAATCCTGGCCTGACCTTGCCAAATCTGCCGATTACCGTGGTTCATCGTTCTGATGGATCGGGCACGACGTTCCTTTTTACCACCTATCTCTCGATGAAGGCTCCCCGCTGGGCCAGTGAGGTCGGCGCCAACGATGCTGTAAAATGGCCCACCGGGCTCGGCGGCAAGGGCAACGACGGTGTCGCCGCCTTCGTGAAGCAGACGCCCGGCGCAATCGGCTACGTCGAGTACGCCTTCGCCAAGCAGAACAACCTCACCTACACCCTGCTCCAGAACAAGGCGGGCAAGTACGTCGCGCCCTCGGCGGCCAACTTCAGCGCCGCCGCGGCCAATGCCAAGTGGAGTGCTGCGCCCGGGTTCTATCTTCTGTTGCTGGAGCAGCCCGGCGCTGAAGCCTGGCCGATGACCGGTGCCACGTTCATTCTGGTCAAGAACAGGCAGGAGAGTGCAGCCAACGGTCGTGAGGTGCTGGCCTTCTTCGATTGGGCCTACAAGAACGGCGATGCAGCGGCGCTCCAGCTTGACTACCTGCCGATGCCCGCGTCGGTGAAGGACCTGGTGCGCAAATCCTGGAACAAGGTGGTTGGTCCCGACGGCAAGCCGGTCTACCGCTGAGCTCCAGAACAATCCGTCGCGCGATGGCTCGTTGGCCTGGTCATTGATCGCTCCGGGCCAGACCGCGCACCGGTTTCTGTGAGTGGCGCTGCCTCTGTCATTGAACTGTCGCATGACGGTCGTAAAAGCTCCGGGACTTTGTCGCCTCACCGGCATTCGAGCCCGGTAGAGCTGACTTTTGGTTGTCCCTGCGGAGGTGTAGTGTGTTCCCGAAAATCGTGATCGCCTTGACCGCTTGTCTGGCGTTGTCTGCGTGCAACAGGACTGACGAGGCCAAGGCTCCTTCGCAAGGTGTGCAGATTGCCGGTGCGGGCGCGACGTTCCCCGCCCCACTCTATGCCAAGTGGGCCGAGGCCCAGATGGCTGAAACTGGCCTGGCGCTCAATTATCAGGCCATTGGATCGGGTGGAGGGATCAAGCAGATCAAGGCCAAGACCGTCGCTTTCGGCGCCAGCGACAAGCCGCTGAAGCCCGAAGAACTGGACGAATCCGGGCTGGTTCAGTTTCCCACGGTGATTGGCGGTGTCGTCCCGGTGGTCAATATCCCCGGCATTACCGGCGGCCAGATCAAACTCACCGGTCCCCAGCTGGCTGACATTTATCTTGGGAATATCAAAAAGTGGAATGATCTGGCTCTGGTCGCGGCCAATCCAGACGTAACCCTCCCGAACCTGCCGATCACCGTGATCCATCGTTCGGATGGCTCTGGCACCAGTTTCCTGTTCACCAGCTACCTGACGGCCGTCGCACCACGGTGGGCTGTGGTGGGTGCGAACGACGCCGTGAAGTGGCCAGTGGGACAGGGCGGCAAGGGAAACGATGGTGTTGCCGGATTTGTGAAACAGACCCCAGGTTCCATTGGCTATGTCGAATACGCCTTCGCCAAAATGAATAATATGGCGCACGTGCGCCTCCAGAATCCGTCCGGTGCTTTTGTCGAACCCACAGCCAGGAGCTTCGCGGCGGCAGCGGCCAGCGCGGACTGGTCGAAGGCTCCAGGCTTCTATTTGCTGTTGCTGAACGCACCGGGTGCCGATGCCTGGCCGATTACCGGTGCGACCTTCGTGCTGATGCACAAGAGCCAAGCGGTCGCCGCCACTGGCAAGGCCGTGCTCTCCTTCTTCGATGGCGCTTTCAGAAAGGGTGACGAGGCGGCCAACGCTCTGGCTTACGTACCGCTGCCAACAGACCTGAAAGCCCAAATTCGCAGCAGTTGGTCGGCGATTGTCGGGCCCGACGGCAAACCAGTCTTTACACCTGCCCCATGACCTTGGACGCTTCGGTTTTCGTCGCTGCTGATGCACCGCGCGCCGCCCGTGGGACGGGCCTCGACCGGGCATTCGAGATCCTGTGCTTTACGGCAGCGACGTTCCTTCTGGCGGCGCTGGGAGGTCTGATTGTTTCTCTGATGATTGGCGGCTGGCCGGCTTTCGCGCATTTCGGCATTGGATTTTTCTTCAGTGCCGAATGGGATCCGGTAAAGGAAATCTACGGTGCCGCCGGCGCTGTGACCGGCACCCTGGTGACGGCGACCCTGGCGCTGATATTCGCTCTGCCGCTCGCGTTGGGCGTGGCCATTTTCCTGGTCGAGCTCTGCCCCGCGCGTTTGCGTCGTCCCATCGGCACGGCCGTGGAACTATTGGCGGGCATTCCGTCTATCGTCTACGGCATGTGGGGCCTTTTTGTTTTCGCCCCATGGTTTTCAAAGCACGTCCAGATGCCGATCATGATGTCGGCCGAGCCAGGAACGCTGTGGGAGACACTTACGACCGGTGTGCCGAATGGGTCGGGCATCCTGTCTGCCTCTCTGATCCTGGCTGTGATGATCCTGCCGTTTATGGCCGCGACCCTGCGCGAGCTGTTCCTGACCATTCCACCGCAGGTGCGGGAGAGCGCCTATGGCCTGGGGTCCACCACCTTTGAGGTGATCGGCAAGGTAAGCCTGCCCTATATCCGCACCGGAGCCATAGGTGCCGTGATGCTGGGACTTGGTCGGGCCCTGGGCGAGACCATGGCAGTGACCTTTATCATTGGAAATTCCCATGGGTTCCCGACCTCCATGTTTGCGTCGGGTTCCACTATTGCTTCGACCATCGCCAACGAGTTCGCCGAGGCGACCGGCGTACTGCACACCTCGTCGCTGATTGCGCTGGGTTTGGTGCTGTTTGTGATCACCTTCATTGTGCTGGCCTTGGCAAGGGTTCTCATCGGAAGGCAGGCAAACCTGTGACCTCCTTCGCTCCCCAACGCCTGTCGCGCACGATTGCCGAGTGTGTATTTCTGGTGTTCTGCTGGGTGGCTGCGGGCATTGCGCTGCTCGCCCTGACCGCGATCATGTGGTCGTTGGTGAGCCAGGGCATCGGTGGCTTCTTCAAGTCGGACGGCAGCGGTCTCGATCTCAATATCTTCACCATGTCGACCCCGGCGCCGGGGTCTGATGGTGGCCTGCTCAACGCGATCATGGGTTCGCTGATGATGTGCGCGACGGCCATGGTCGGCGCGGTGTTTGTCGGCGTCCTTGCCGGGACCTGGCTATCCGAGTTCGCCAGGGACAGCCGCTATGGCAAGGTCGTTCGGTTCCTCAATGACGTGCTGTTGTCGGCACCGTCCATCCTCGTTGGCCTGTTCGTCTATGAGATTCTGGTGGCGCCCCTTAAGGGATTTTCCGGTTTTGCCGGTGCCGTGGCGCTGGGTCTAATTGCCGCGCCGGTCATTACCCGGACAACCGAGGACGTGCTGCGCCTTCAGCCGACCGCTTTGCGGGAAGCCAGCGTGGCCCTCGGCGCGCCGGTCTGGCGCACGATCCTGGCGGTGATCTGGAAGTCGGCGCAGGGCGGCATGCTGACCGGTGCTCTGCTGGCCTTTGCGCGGATCAGCGGTGAAACAGCCCCCTTGCTGTTTACAGCCCTGAACAATCAATTCCTCAGCCTCGATATGACCAAGCCCACGGCCAACCTGCCGGTGGTGATCTTCAACTTCGCGCTCAGCGCTTACGATGACTGGCGCCGACTCGCTTGGGCTGGCGCCCTGTTGATCGCCGCCACAGTTCTGACGGTGACCATCATCGCCCGCCTGCTCGCCCGGGAGCCGCGTCGCTCATGAACGCCCAGGTCGATACCCCGCCGGAAACCGCCGTGCTGGAAATCCCGTCCGAGAGCGTCAAGCTCTCGCTCCGTGATGTGGATTTTTTCTACGGCACGAAGCAGGCTCTGTTCGGCGTCAATGTGTCGTTTGCCGCCAACGCGGTGACGGCCCTGATCGGACCCTCTGGGTGCGGCAAGTCGACCCTGCTGCGCACACTGAATCGCATGTACAGCCTCTATCCCGGTCAGAAGGCCACCGGGCAGGTGCTGCTGGACGGGGAGGATATTCTGGGTCCGCGCGTCAATGTTGCGGCGCTGCGAGCCCGGATCGGTATGGTGTTCCAGAAGCCGACGCCGTTCCCGATGTCGATCTTCGACAATGTGGCCTATGGCGTGCGCCTCTACGAAAAGATGTCGAAGCCGGACCTGGCAAACCGGGTCGAGGAGTCGCTGCGTCGCGCCGCGCTGTGGGAAGAGGTCAAGGACAAGCTCAAAGACTCTGGCCTCAGCCTCTCTGGCGGCCAGCAGCAACGTCTGTGTGTCGCTCGCGGTATCGCGGTAAAGCCCGAAATCTTGCTACTGGATGAGCCAGCGTCGGCCCTGGATCCGATCTCGACGGCGCGTCTCGAAGAGACCATTGCGGCGCTCAAGTCTGAGTACACAGTGGTCATTGTCACACACAATATGGGCCAGGCGGCGCGACTGTCAGACCACACCGGTTTCATGTACCTGGGTCAGCTCGTCGAATTCGGCGAGACCGAACAGCTGTTCACCAACCCGGTCACCACCCGGGCCCGCGACTACATCACCGGTCGATTCGGCTAGGAGCGCGCGCAATGGAACACACGGTCAGAGCGGTCGACGTTGACCTGGATGGCATCTCCAAGGATGTGGCCGCCATGGGTGACCTGGCGGTGGCGCAAGTGCGCGCCGCCGTTGATGTATTCCAGCGGCACGACCTGGTGACGGCCGCCAAGGTGGTACGGGCCGACGATGCGCTTGATATTCAGGACGCAGAGATCGAGAAGCGCGCCATCCGGTTCATCGCCCTTCGCCAGCCAATGGCCGATGACTTGCGTCGCCCGATCGCGGCGATGAAGACAGCGATGCAACTGGAACGCTGTGGTGATCTGGCCAAGAACATTGCCAAGCGGGTAGGGCGTATGGGTGCGCCAGCATCGGCCGCCACAATCGTAAGCGTCGCAGAGCTCGGTGCGTTGGCGGCCGACCGGCTGGCCGAAGTTATCGACGCATTCCGAGACGGTGACGCCCCGGGGGCCTACGCCGTCTGGCTGAAGGACACCGAGATAGATGAACGTCACGACGCCGTGCTGGCGCAGATCGTCGCTGAAATGACGGTTTCGCCTTCGACCGTGGCGGATGGTGCCCACTTGCTTTTCATCGCCAAAAATCTGGAGCGCATCGGCGATCACGCCACCAACATTGCTGAGTTGGTGCACTACCAGCTGACGGGTGAGGACCTCGCCGACCGACCGAAACTTTAGGTGTCGCTATTGCTGTTGTTGCTGCATTTCGTGGCGACGCTTTTCCTCATACGCCGCGACGTTGGGCTGCACGCGGCGTGACGGTGCCGGACCCCGTCTGGACACGCGCATGAATTCTGGATCGTTGATTGTGCTACGGGCTTTGCGGACCGAAACTCCGACGTCGAGCGCGCTCTCGGTCCCGCCCTTGTAAACGCCGCGTGAGGGTGGCACGTCCGAATAGTCGCGGCCGACCGCGCAGGTGATGTGCCGCTCGCCGGCAATGGTGTTGTTGGTTGGATCGAGCCCGAACCAGCGCAGGCTGGGCAGAAACACCTCCACCCAGGCATGGGTGGCGTCCGGATCGGATCGGTCACCGTGCTTGCGGTCGGTGAACAGATATCCGGATACATAGCGGGCGGGGATGCCCCACGACCGGCAGATGGCGATCATCACATGGGCGAAGTCCTGGCAAACGCCTTTGCGGGATTTCAACACATGGTCGATGGGGCTATCGGCCCGGGTGACGCCGGTTTCGTAGGCGAACGAGTCGTAGATCGTCTTGTTGAGCGCCAGCAAGGCCTTGAGCGGATCGAGTAGTCTCAAGTCACCGATGGCGTGGTCGGCTTCATATTTTCGCAGCGACACTGTTTCCCGGGCGAAGCCATGCGGATGAAGAAAATCAAAGTTCTCACCTTGCAGGGAGTCGGACCGGAGGCGATCCCACTCGCCCATGTCCAGTTCCTTGGGCAAGCGCGGCGGTGCCTGGCTCTCGACGGCGGCGCGCGCGGTGATGGTCAATTGATCGTGAGGTTGCGGCACATCGAAGTGGTGGACAGCATTGCCGAAACTGTCGGCATAGGAGAACAGTTGGGAAGGTGGATCCAGGTCCAGATCAAAGCTGATCAGACGTTGCCGGATGCTTTTCTGCGGCTGCATCCACACCTCCATGACGCTTTCGCGCACCGGAACGGTGTATTTATATTGGGTGATATGACGGATATCGAGGAGCACGGATTGTCCCTTCAGGCCGGCAGGCGTTCTTCGAGAGGATAGGCGACGAATGCGTCGTAAAGACTGCGGTGGATGGCCGAGCACTCATCCAGCACGGTCTTGAGGAAGGGGCTGGCACCCTGAGCCTCCAACTCGTCCATATCGCCGTACTGCAGCCGAGCCCGTAGCCGACCGGCGAGGCGGTCTGGCCCCACGCTGCCGGCCATTCCGGAATGACGAATAATGGCGGCGAGGTGGGTCTCGATCTGGTGCGTGCAGAACCGGATAGATCGCGGGAAATCCTCATCCAGGGTCAGAAACTGCAGGATGAACCTTGGCTGCATCTCGGCGGTATAGACCCGGAGATAGGGCTCAAGTGCGCAGCCCATCCGCAAGACGCTGGTCAGGGCGAAATGATCCGTCACCGGTTTGCGCCGACGGCTCTCCCCGAACACCACCTCAAGCAGGGACCCGATGAGCTGGGCGCGCTCGAGATAGACCCCTAGCAGCAGAAAACTCCAGCCCTCGCCGTGGCTCATGGTGGCGTCGCCCGCGCCCTTGAACAGGTGCAGGTCGGCGATGGTGTCGTGCAGGAATTGCTGCGAACCATCCTCGAACGAGCGCGTGGCATCGGGGTCATTCATGCGCAGATAGATGAGATTGAGCCGTTCCCAGGTTTCCGTGGTGATCTGGTCACGAACCTGGCGCGCATTCTCGCGGGCATGAGCGATGGACGAATAGATTGACAGATTGTCGGATCGATCCAGCGCCAACGCCAAGGCGGCTTCGTAGGGAGTCTTGGCCTTGGCCATCTCGGGATCACCAACGGCAGCCATAGCGATCCGAGCCACCAGGTTTGCAGCGTCGGATCGGTCCAGCGTGGCGTTCAGCATCACATCGGACAGCCGGCACATGTGCTCGGCGCGTTCCACATATCGACCGATCCAGTAGAGACTGTCGGCCACCCTCGCGAGCATCATCGGGATTTCCCCTTGGATTCCGAAAGTACCCAGGTGTCCTTGGAACCGCCACCCTGGCTCGAATTCACCACCAACGACCCTTTCTTGAGGGCCACCCGGGTAAGGGCTCCCGGCGTGACCGTGATCTTGTCGCCCGACAGAATGAAAGGCCGCAGGTCGACGTGGCGAGGCTCCACGGCGCTGTCGATCAGGCATGGCGCTGTTGACAGTTGGATGGTCGGCTGGGCGATATAGTTGGTCGGCTGTGCCTTGAGCGCCGCCGCAAACTCATCTTGCTGGGCCTTGGTCGAGTGCGGCCCAACCAGCATGCCATAGCCGCCCGACGCGCCGACAGCCTTGACCACGAACTTGTCCAGATTGGCCAGCACATGGCTCAACTGTGCGGGTTCGCGGCACAGAAAGGTCTCGATGTTGGGCAGGATGGCGTCTTCATTCAGGTAGTAGCGGATGATCTCCGGCACGTAAGCATAGACCGCCTTGTCGTCAGCGACACCGGTGCCGGGGGCATTGCAGATCACGACGTTGCCGGCCCGATAGGCATTGAACAAACCGGCGGCGCCCAGTGATGAATCCCGGCGGAATGTCAGAGGGTCGATGAAGTCGTCGTCGACGCGGCGATAGATCACGTCGATCCGCCTCAGGCCCGTGGTCGTCCGCATGTAGACCATGTTTTCATGGACCACGAGGTCACGCCCCTCAACCAGCGGCACGCCCATCAAACGCGCCAGGTAGGCGTGCTCGTAGTAGGCGGAATTGTAGACCCCCGGAGTCAACACCGCCACCTGGGGATTAGGTCTCCAGTCGGCCGCCATGCTCTTCAGAGTGGTCAGCAGCAGGTCGGGATAGCGATCAATTGACAACACGCCGGCACCCCGGAACGTGCCCGGAAACACGCGCTTTGAGGCTTCGCGATTGGCGAGCATGTAAGACACGCCGGACGGAACCCGCAGATTGTCTTCCAGCACCGCAAATTCGCCGTTTGGCTGGCGGATCAGGTCCGAACCGCAGACGTTGGCGTAGGCCTTGTGCGGCACATAGAGGTTCTGCATTTCCCGCCGGTAGGAGGGTGCCTGCAAGACAAGTTCGCGCGGCACGACGCCATCCATCAGGATTTGCTGTTCAGAATAGATGTCCGCCAGGAACATGTTCAGCGCACGCAGGCGCTGGATCAGACCAGCTTCGATCCTGGCCCACTCAGCGGCTGGGATGATGCGCGGCAGAATGTCGGTCGGAATAATTCGTTCCGTTGAACTTTCCGCCCCATAGACGGTGAAGGTGATCCCCTGAAGCAGGAAAAACCGCTCCTGGGTCCTTTGGCGTTCGGCCAGTTCGTCGGGAGAAAGGGTCGCGAGTCGCGCGTCAAGGGCCGCATAGTGTTTGCGGACCCTGTCATCTGAACCCTGCATCTCATCGTAAGGCCTTGCCGGGCCGTCTATGCCCACAGTCGGGTCGTCCCGGTTGACGCTCACGATCAATCCTAAGCCGTTGGCCCGAAGTTGCGGGTGAATCCTTAAGGTGCTTATGACGCGACCGGAAGCGCCCGCTCGAAATTCATGGCGATGACACGTCAAATAGCGCCTTTGCCCAAGTATTGGGCGCCCTCGTCGGATTGCAGCGGATGACAGCGGGGATTGACCCGGCTACACCCGGCACCGGGGCGCGGGCAAAGGATTCTGGCTTGGGTCGACTGCTGTTTGCTGTCGCCGCCTCGGCGGCCCTGTTCGCTCCCGGCGGTGCCACGGGCGCAGAACCGCGTGCCGTCGTCCAGGGCGAGATTGGCGACGACTTAAAGCGTACGATCGAAAGGGTTATCGGCGTCACCGACCGTCCGGTTGAGAACCGGTTTGAGGCTCGACGACGCGCGCGCGCCGCAGCCGAGGACGCGATTGCCGTTCTACGCTCGGAAGGTTACTACGCCTATCAGGTCGAACCCGACGTCAGTGACGCAGATCCGCCGCGGCCGGTCGTCCAGATCACGTCGGGGCCGCTTTTCGTTCTGAAGGCACCGATTTTGACTTGGGATGGTGCGCCACCAGATGCGGCAGCGGCAGCGCTGGCCGTTGAAGCCATAGCCCTGAAGGCAGGTTCGCCAGGAAAAGCCTTTGAGGTGATCGGCGCGGAGGGGCGTGTTCTGGCCGCCATCCAGAAGCGGGGATATGCCGACGCCGAGGCCGGTGTGCGTGACATCGTGGTGGATCACGCCGACAAGACGGTCTGGCCCAACTATCACATAGCGTCGGGCTCCCTGGTGCGGCTGGGCGGGCTCGATATCCAGCCGGGAAGTCGTACCGCGTCGACTTTCCTGAACAGTCTGGCGCCTTGGAAGGCTGGCGACATCTACGATCCTGACGACGTCGCAGAACTGGAGCGACGTCTGCTGGACACCAGCGTCTATGACGCGGTCACGGTGGCGTTGGCACCTCCTGTTGCGTCCGGCGGGAGTGGACTGCGCGCCGTGGTTGTCAGCGTTTCCGAACGCAAGCCCAGGTCCATCGAAGGCGGAGCCAGCTATTCGACCAACGAGGGTGCTGGCGTGAACGCTCGTTGGACCCACTACAACCGGCTGTCGCGTGCCGACACCATAGCGCTGTTTGGGCAAGTTTCGGACCGGGACACGCGCGCTGGGCTGGATGTCTCTCTTCCGCACTGGAGGCGCGCTGGTCAGACTTTTCAGACCGGCGTTGCGGCTTATCGTGTTCAGACAGATGCCTTTGACGAAATGGGTTTCGGCATTCATGCCGACGTCACCCGGCGCGATGGCAGAACCTCCTACATCACGGGCGGACTGTCGCTCGACTACAGCCAGACGGCCGAAATAAAGGCCGGGACACTCACGACCCTTGGCCGCGATCTTGTAACGCTGGTGGCGCTTGGCGATCTGTTGCTGGATCGGTCCAACGATCCACTGGACCCCTCGCAGGGCTGGCGGGTCAGCGCCCGCCTGGAACCTACCCTGATCGTCGGCGATACCAATCTGCCGTATCTGCGCGGCGTGGCCCAGGGCTCATACTACCAGTCTCTTGACCGGCAGGCTCAAACCGTCGTGGCAGCGCGCCTGCGGTTGGGCCGCATCGTCAATGGCAAGGTTGACCAGATCCCCGCGTCCCAGCGCTTCTACGCTGGCGGCGGGGGGTCGGTGCGCGGTTTTTCCTATCAGGGTGTCGGGCCGCGCCTCAGCGACGGCACGCCGCGAGGCGGGGTGTTTCTGCTGGAATCGTCGGTAGAGGTGCGCAGGGATCTGACGCCCACCTGGGGCGTCGTGCTTTTCGCCGACGCCGGCGCGGTCGGCTCAAGCGGCCCTGCCGACTTTCAGGACCTGGCAGTCGGTGCGGGGATCGGGGTTCGCTATAATCTCGGCTTCGCTCCAATACGCGTCGATGTCGCGACGCCCGTCGCACGGCGGAGAGGACAACCACCGTTCCAGATTTACGTTAGTATCGGGCAGAGCTTTTGAGCCCCCCGGTCGAAATTGCGGCCACGGCACCAGCTATTCGCTCGGGCTGGCTGCGACGGGTTCCAATTGCCTGTGCGGCTGCCCTCCTGGTGCTGATCGGTGTCGCCGGAGCGGCGCGCTTCGCCGTGTTGCTCCCTGCTGTCCGCGACATGATCGCAGCGCGGTCGGATGGATTGCGCGTCGGGCCTCTGGGCAAGCTGCGGGTCGAGGGCCTCAGTGGCGATCTTTGGCGTGATGTTCGGGTAGATCGCCTGACGTTGCGTGACAAAGAAGGTGTTTGGTTAGAAGCGAGGAATGTAAAAATATCCTGGGACTACATGCGACTTTTCACGCGCGAGTTTGCTGCCGAGGAGATAAACGCCGATACTCTCACGGTGTTACGCCGGCCCATTTTGACGGCGCGCCAGCCAGTTCGCAGCCTGCCGGTAAGTGTGCGGGTAGGTAAAGCTCATACCCGGTTGCTGCTGGAACCGGCATTCAGCTCGCAACGCGGCGTCTATGACGTTGATCTGACCTTCGATCTGGTTCGGAAGGGTGAGAAGACCGGCAAGCTCCGCGCCAACAGCATGCTGCATATCGGTGACTATGCGGCTGCAGACATTTCGATGTCCAGGGTCGGAAAGTTTCAATTGAAAGCGAACGCTGAGGAGGCGAAGGGCGGGGCGCTCGCTGGATCTTTGGGACTGCCGGTGGAACTACCTTTTCAGCTCTATGCGCGAGCTGGCGGAACGGTTTCTGAGGGCAAGTTCAACGTTCGCGCCACATCGGGCGCTTCGGCTCCGCTGACCACCGACGGCGCCTGGACGCCAAAGGGTGGCCAGGCAAGCGGTCGTCTGGATCTGACAGCTTCGAGTCTGACGGCACCGCTGGCGGCCCGTTTCGGGCCCGAGGCCAGGTTTCAGGTCAGCGGGGCCAAGTCGACAGGCCAAGACTATGCCCTCGAAGGTCGGCTACTAACCGAGGCAGTGACCGCCCAAATCAACGGTCTTGGAAATCCGGGCAAGCAGAAACTCGCGCCCGCCGGGCTTCGTGTTGAGGCAAAGGCCCCGTCACTGTCTCGAATACTTGCCGGTCCCACCCTTGGCGCGGCCTGCATCACTGGCTTGATCACTGGCGATGCGGTCGCGTGGCAGTTTGCCGGATCGGGATCGGTTAGCGACATCGATGTCGGCGGCTATGGCATGACCGGCCTCGCCGGACCGATTGAATTTCAACGTACCAAGGCGGGGTACGGTCTGAAAACCACCCTCACCGGCGCTGGGGGGAAGGGCGCCGGGTATGCGGCGGCCTTGCTGGGCAGGACCCCGTTGCTGATCCTGGTCGCAGAACGACAGACCAACGGTCAGGCGCTGATCCGACGTCTGGATGTTGTGGGTCCCGGCGTCAGACTTCAGGCGACCGGAGACCGAACGATCCTCGGGAGCCTCAAGTTCGCCGGCAAGGCGCAGATATCCAACTTGTCCGCGGCACGGCAGGGGGCATCCGGCAGCGTGCTCATGACAGGATCGGCGCAGAAGGCGGGGGTGGAAACCCCTTGGAAGGTCTCGTTCGAAGCGACGGGTAATCAACTTGCGCTTGGGGTCGCTGAACTTGACAGGTTGCTGGGCACCAAGCCGACCCTGAAGACTGAAGCCAGCTGGCAGGCAGGACGCCTTTCGGTCGCCCGATCAAGCTTGAAGGGCGCTGCCGCCGAGGCAGAGCTGGCCGGCATCATGGAGGCCAATGGTGCTATGGCTTTCAAATCAACCTGGTCCGCCAACGGCCCCTTTCGCGCCGGTCCCGTGGAAATCAGCGGACGCGCCAAAGGTACAGGGTCGGTTGTCGGTACACTGCTCGCGCCGCGCCTCGATCTGCTGGCGGATATCGAGCAGATCGATCTTCCACGCCTACCCCTCAAGGCGGGACGTCTGGCTCTGGTTTTTCAGGGAAAACCTGACGGATCGAACGGCAATGTCTCGCTGGCGGCGACCAGCGACTACGGGCCGGCAACCGCGCGCTCTGATTTCCGGTTTTCGCCTGGTGGTGTTGACCTGATGGACCTGAACATGAATGCAGGTGGGGCGAAGGTGTGGGGAAGGCTTTCGCTGAGGAACCGTTCGCCTTCGGCCGCTGACCTGACCGTCGATGTTGGGCCTGGAGCCTTCCTTGATGCGGGCAGGGTGACGGGGACGGCAAAAGTGCTGAACCAGACTGGCGGCCTGCGCGCCGTCCTGAACCTTGATGCGGAAAACCTGCGGGCGCGTGGATCGAGTATTTCAATTCGCGCTGCCCGGCTGACCGCCGACGGGCCCCTTGACCGGCTTCCTTATGCTCTGACGGCGCGAGGCGCTTCCGGCCAGGGTGCCTGGACCATCAAGGGCCGTGGACACCTCGAAGACCTTCCGGCCGGCTATGCGGTGACGCTTGATGGCCAGGGCACGCTTGGTAACCGGGACCTCCATACCATAGAAACGGCCCTCGTTCGATTTGGCGGACCAGACCAGAGCGCACGGGTGCGGTTGGCCGGCTCCGACGGCGGCAAGCTGGATCTGGATGGTATCCTGAAGGGTGATGTGGCTGGTGTTCGTGCGCGTGTGACGGCGATGGGGTTGAATCTCTTTGACTCCGACTTTGATGGTCGGATCGACGGCAGTCTGAGTTTGCAGGGCCGCGGTGACCGCCTTGAGGGAACGCTTGAGGCGCGACTGGTAGATGCACGCGGACGAGGCACGCCGGCGGTGCAGGGAATCGATGGCACGCTAAGGGGGCGGCTCGCCGACAGTCTGCTTACCCTCGATCTGGAATCGACCAACGAGCAGGGCCTTAGGGCCAATGCCAATCTCGTGTTGCCTACCGAGAGCTCCGCCCGACCCTTCCGCATCGCGATCGCCAGAAAGAAGCCTATGCGTGGACGGTTTTTTCGCAGAGGGGGAGGTCCGGCCGATCTGGGAACTGGCCATGGGAGGCGAGCGCGCACTTTCCGGATTTGTGCGCACCGCAGGCGTGATTGCCGGCACCCTTGCGAGGCCGGAGGCCACGGGTCAGATCGCCGTCGAGCGGGGTCGATTTGATGATGGCTCCAGCGGGCTGTCCCTTCGGGACGTGGCTCTGAAGGCGACCTTTGACCAAGACGCTGTCAACGTTACAGACGCGCGCGGTGCGGACGGTCGTGGTGGCCAATTGAACGGGCAGGGCCGTATCAGTCTGCTGCCGGACGGGGTTTCCAGCTTCCTGCTCGACCTGAAGGGTTTCAGGTTGATCGACAACGAAACCGCCACCGCCTCGGCTACGGGTCAGGCAACCATAAATCGCGCCGCTGACGGCAAAGTAAAGTTGACCGGCAATCTCACCATCGATCGCGCCGACGTCGCCGCAGATCCACTGGTGCCGACCGGCGTGGTGGCGATGGATGTGCGCGAGGTGAACCGGCCAGACGACCTTCCCGTCGCATTTGCAGGTGCCCGCAAACGAGGTGAAGGATGGGCGCTGGATGTCAGTCTGAAGGCACCCCGACGGGTATTTCTCCGCGGACGTGGTCTGGATGTTGAAATGTCTCTGGACGCCCATGTCGGCAGGACCACCGCCAATACCAACCTCACCGGAACGGCGCGGGTGGTACGCGGCGACTATGACTTTGCCGGCAAGCGTTTTGCGTTCGACGAAACGAGTGTCGTGTACCTCTCGAGCCGGCCGCAAAACATTCGCCTGCAGCTGGATGCCACACGCGAAGACCCCACGCTGAAAGTGACCGTACGTATCCGCGGGACGGCCGCCAGACCCGAGATCACGCTGGCATCCTCTCCCAGCCTTCCGAACGACGAGGTCCTGGCCAAGGTGTTGTTCGAGCGTTCGGCGTCGCAGTTGTCGCCGGTGGAGGCCGCCCAGTTGGCCTCAGCGCTGTCGGCATTGACCGGCGGAGGTGGATTGGATGTGATCGGAAATCTGAAGAGTTTTGCAGGCCTGGACAGGCTGGCGTTTGGCGGCGGCTCAAACTCCAGTGTCACCGTCTCCGGAGGTAAATACATTACGGACGATGTCTATCTCGAGCTGACAGGCGGGGGCCGTGACGGGCCGTCGGCTCAGGTGGAATGGCGGCTTCGCAAGAACCTGTCGATTCTGTCCCGGCTATCCGGACAGGGCGGCAATCGGCTGGCCGTACGCTGGCGCAAAGACTACTGAGTCTCAGGCCAGACCAGAAGGACGTCGGGCATGGGCCTGGGAGCCTCGCGTCACCACGTGATCATCTGGCAGTATCACCTCGATCGGAATGTCGGGTTGTCCCTCCAGGCGTTCATAGACCGCGCCGAAGTCCCGGAGTGTCACGTCCAGCAAAGCCTGAAGTGACGGCACGATGAAGTAGGTTTGCTGGAAATCGTCGATCCGATAGGGGGTTTGCATCACCCGCTGCAGGTCGAAGTCCAGGCGATTGGGTGACGGGTCCTCAATGGCGAACACTGACTCAGCGCCGCTGGAGAGGATGCCTGCGCCATAAATGCGAAGGCCTTGAGGCGTGTGCAGCAGGCCAAATTCCACAGTGTACCAGTAAAGTCGCGCCAGATTGTGCAGCTGACCCCGGCCCAGGGCTCGAAGGCCGCCCTGGCCATAGGCCTGCATGTAATCTGCGAAGACCGGGTCGGTCAGCATAGGAACGTGACCGAAGACATCATGAAAGATGTCCGGTTCCTGCAGGTAGTCCAACTGGTCAGCCGTGCGTATAAACTGGCCGGCTGGAAAGCGGCGATTGGCGAGGTGATCGAAGAACACAGCGTCCGGCACCAGACCTGGTACGGCCACAACGCTCCAGCCGGTTAGCTGGAACAGGTCTTTGTTGATGCGCGCAAAATCCGGAATTCCGGCCCGGTGCAGGTCGAGTGCATCCAGCCCCTTCAGAAACGGATCACAGGCACGTCCTGGTAAAAGGTCGGTTTGACGTTCGTAGAGTGTCGTCCAGACCTGATGCTGGTCCGATGAATACCGCGTCCACGACTGATCGATGGTCCAGTCAAAGCGCGCGCTGGACGGTCTAGATGCGGTTTCCGGTTTCAGGATCATCGCAGCAGCATACTGCAGCCGGAAGGAAAATTTTGCCTGAGTTCAGCTCAAAAACACCGTCATTGCAGCGTGGCCGTGCGCGAAGCGCCAGCTAGTGCCCAATCCCATGCCGCAGCCGGTACTGGCCCTCGTCGAAGGCCTCGAACAGCAGCGTGGCCTGCGGATGCCCAACCGGCTCGCCGGTCTCGTCCGGCAACAGGTTTTGCTCAGACACATAAGCCACGTAGGCGCTCTCGTCGTTTTCGGCGAGCAGATGATAGAACGGCTGATCTTTGTGCGGACGAATGTGTTCCGGGATCGAGAGCCAGTAGTCCTCGGTGTTTGCGAACATCGGATCGACGTCAAAAATCACGCCACGGAACGGGTACACCCGGTGGCGGACGACTTGGCCGATCGTGAATTTGGCGAGTCGTGTGTTCATGGTCTCGAATCTACACCGGTCGTCTGACTGGAACGTGAACGTAGTGTCGCAGGGCATTCATACAAGCGTCGTCTTCCGGACGTGACCCAGTCTTGCTACAGTCGCGCGGAAATCAGGCGCGCCAATGGGGTGGGCGTCTGCGTAGGACGAAAGACAGTCCATGAGTGAGGCGCTGCGCGCGCTCGGGTCCGTGAATCGAGGCCCGGAACAGGCTGTGGGCGAAGTGCGCCATTATGCCGCACTCGATCTCGGCACCAACAATTGCCGATTGCTGATTGCGACGCCGACGCATCAAGGGTTTCGAGTGGTGGAGGCCTATTCGCGGATTGTACGGCTCGGTGAAGGACTCTCGCAGAGTGGTCGGCTGTCAGAAGCCGCGATGGAGCGTGCGCTGGTGGCGCTCAAGGTCAGCGGTGAGAAGGTTCGCCGCCGCCGCGTGGTCAAGTTTCGTGCCATTGCGACCCAGGCCTGCCGCATGGCGGTCAATGGCCAAGCCTTCGTCAATCGTGTGGCCAACGAGACGGGCGTCAATTTGCAAATTATAACACCGCACGAGGAGGCCAAGCTTTCGGTCACCGGATGTCTGAACCTGCTCGATTATCGCCATGAAGCCGCGTTGGTCGTCGATGTCGGCGGCGGCTCGACGGAGTTGTCCTGGGTGGACCTGAAAGCCGGGGAATCGGCAATACCCCCGCCGATGCGGGCCTGGTTGTCCGTGCCGATCGGCGTGGTCACCCTGGCCGAGCGGTTTCCCGAAGGCGATGTCCCGACCGATGGCTGGTATCGCCAGATGGTCGATCACGTCAAAGATCAGATCGCGGCGTTCCGAAGAGCCGACCCGATGAAGCCGGTGTTTGAAGCGGATCGCGCTCATATGGTGGGCACCTCGGGTGCCATCACCAGCCTGGCCGGAATGCATCTGCGTTTGCCGCGCTATGATCGTAACCGCGTCGACGGGATCTGGATGACGCGGCAGGACTGCGACGCGGCGGCGGCGGGCCTGTTGGCGCTGACCGCTACCGAGCGCGCGGCCGAGCCCTGCATCGGCCCGGATCGCTCCGATCTGGTGCTGGCTGGCGCGGCTATTCTTCAGGCGGTGCAGGAGCTCTGGCCCTGCAATCGTGTCCGCGTAGCAGACAGAGGTCTTCGCGAGGGCATTCTACTCGCCCTGATGGCCGAACGCGGGCAGTCCAGAAGTCGCAAACGCCGCCGCGGGCGGGGCGGCTCCAGACGCACGGGTTCCGCATGACCGAGCCGCCGCCGCGCAAACGCATGGTCAAGCTGCCTACGGGCGGCCAGGAAGGCGGGCGCGGCAAGCCAGCGCGCCTCAAGACCGCCAAGCAGCGTACGCCGTCGCAACAGGCCTGGCTGTCACGACAGGTGAACGACCCCTTCTCCGCGAAGGCTCGGGCGCTGGGTTATCGAAGCCGCGCCGCGTTCAAGATCACCGAGATCGACGACCGCTTTCACTTTCTGAAGGCTGGCGCGCGGGTCGTGGACCTCGGACTGGCCCCAGGCGGCTGGACCCAGATCGCCGTCATGCGTGGCGTCACCAACATCGTTGGCGTCGACCTGCTGCCAGTCGATCCACTGCCGCCAGCCCGGATCATCCAGATGGATTTCACCGATCCAGAGTGCCCGCCGCTGTTGATCCAGATGCTGGGCGGCGCGCCGGACGTTGTGCTGTCCGATATGGCACCCAACACCGTTGGCCATCGCGAAACCGATCATCTGCGGATCGTTGGTCTGATTGAGGCCGCCATCGCCTTTGCCCTGGACGTCCTGAAGCCCGGCGGCACGTTCGTCGCCAAATCATTCCAGGGCGGCGGCAGCGATCAGCTGATCGCGCACCTGAAAAAGCATTTCACCGAAGTGAAGAACGTCAAGCCCAAGGCCAGTCGGCAGGACAGCTCCGAGGTCTTCCTCGTCGCGACGGGGTTCAAGGGGCGGTAGGCGGCTCCGGGGTCCTTGCGCCCTCGGCGACGAGCCACATGCGAAACGTCTTCAGTGCGCGGCTCTCTGATCCCGGTGCAGTGAGGATCGCGAATGCGCTTTCGGATCGGCGGAAACCCAGAGGTGCCACCAGCTGGCCGCGCTCCACCTCGTTGACGCACATTGGCCAAGACACCACGGCGGCACCCAAACCGGCCAAGGCCGCGTCCATGGCGAAGTGGACGTGGGCGAAGGGGCGCTCGTGGACAGGGGGAAGTTCGACGCCCGCTAGCTCAGCGAAAATGGGCCATGCCTCGGGGTGGGTGGATGCTGACAGGCGCTGAGCGCGCAGTGGGTCCTGCACCGCGAGGTCAGGAGATATCACCGCACCCAGGGCATTGCGGATGAATGGCGTGCAAAGGGGGTCGGCGAGGCGGCTGGTCGGAACGATCCGCACCACAGCATGTGCGCCGCGATGGGCCGTTGCGTGGACGGCCAGTTCGGACAGGTGCAGGCGTACCTCCGGATGGGCAGCCTGGAAGCTGGCTAGGCGCGGGATCAGCCATTTCACCGAGATCGAGGCGTTGACCGCGATGTGCAGGTCTTCTCCGCCCCCGTGCGTCTTCCGGACGGCGGTGGAGATCTGATCGAAAGCTGAGGTAAGTTCCGGTGCCAGGGCGCGTCCAGCCGCAGTGAGCTCAAGGCGATGCTTGGGGCCGGCGAACAGGCGGACGCCCAGCGCTCTCTCCAGCGCCTTGACCTGACGGCTGACGGCTGAGTGGGTGACGTTCAGCTCCTCGGCGGCCAAAGTGACCCGGCCGTTTCGAGCCGTGGCCTCAAAGGCCCTGAGGGCGTTCAGGGAAGGTAGGGGAATAGATGTGAGTTTTTCGAACATAATGACATGATAAAGTCGATTTACGCACCTGTCTAATTGGCGCACTGGCTTGCAATGGAAAATTCCCCCAAGAATCCAATCAAGCGCGTCGACTACAATCAGGTCCAGCACGACGTGTATGCAAAGGGCAGGGTGCTGCCCCAGGCGGCGCTCCAGCGCTACATGGACGCCTTTGGTCGCCATCTTCCAGCGCGGAGACCACTGACCGTGATCGACCTGGGTTCCGGGACTGGCCGGTTTGCGCCGTCGCTGGCCGACAGCTTTGGCGGGCCGGTTTATGGGGTCGAGCCGGCGGACGGGATGCGCAGGGTGGCCGAGGCTGAGGCGGCCCACCGTCGCGTCCAGTATCTAACGGGCGAAGCGGCGGCGATCCCGTTGCCGGTGGGGACAGCGGATTTCGTCCTGATGTTCATGTCGTTTCACCACGTGGCCGACCGGGCGGCAGCGGCGCAGGATATCGCCCGCGTGGTCAAACCCGGTGGCCGGGTCATCCTGCGCAGCACCTTCCGGGACCGGATCCCGGACAATTGGTGGCGCGGCTTCTTCCCCGGCAGTTGGGCGCTAGAGGAGGCGATGTTCCCCTCGCAAGCCGAAGCGCGCGCAGTCTTTGAGGCCGCGGGGTTTGCCACGGTAGAGTCAGTCCAGATGGAGATACCCTTCGAGGGCAATCTCAACGCGATGGTTGCGCAACTGCGGCTACGTGCAGTCTCTACCTTCGAGCACATGACCAGCGACGAGCTGGATCAGGGCTTTGCGCGGCTCGACGCCGCGTTGGTGGCGGGGACCCTCGAGCCGAAGTCGACCTTCGGCGACTTTATCGTCTTCGCCCGCCGATGATCGTCACACCCCTTGCCCCTTCGCCTCCCGAACCCCTATACGCGGAACGCAAAATGGAGAGTCTCATGGAGATCCGCGAAGGTCTGACCTTCGACGATGTTTTGCTCGAACCCGGTCCGTCCGATGTGATGCCCACGCAGGTGGACGTCGCCACCCGGTTTACGCGAGAGATCAGTCTGAATATCCCGCTGGTGTCCGCCGCTATGGACACCGTCACCGAGAGCCGGCTGGCGATCGCCATGGCCCAGTCGGGCGGCATCGGCGTGCTGCATCGTAACCTGACCGTCGAGGAACAGTCCGACCAGGTCCGGGAGGTCAAGCGGTACGAAAGCGGCATGGTGATCAATCCGCTGACGATCAATCCGGATACGCCGCTGAGTGAGGTTCTGGCGATCAAGGCAAGGCGCAAGATCTCCGGCTTTCCCGTGGTCGATCCCAAAACGGGCAAACTTTGCGGTATCCTTACAAATCGCGACATGCGCTTTGAGGGACGTTCAGATATCCCGGCCAAGGCACTGATGACGCACGAAAATCTGGTCACGGTCCGGGAGGGCGTCACCCAAGCGGAAGCCCGCGACCTGCTGCGACGCCACAAGATCGAACGCCTGATCGTGGTGGACGATGACTACCGCGCCGTCGGTCTGATTACCGTCAAGGATATGGAGAAATCGCAGGCCCATCCAAACGCCGCCAAGGATGCCCAGGGGCGGCTGCTTGTGGCGGCGGCGTCAACGGTGGGTGATGCCGGATACGAGCGCTCTATGGCGCTGGTGGATGCCGGGGTGGATGTGGTGGTGATCGACACCGCGCATGGCCACAACTCGGACGTCGCGCGCGCTGTTCAGCGCGTGAAACGTGAGACCAACCGCGTCCAGATCGTCGCCGGCAATGTCGCCACCTATGATGGCGCGCGGGCGCTGATCGAGGCGGGTGCTGACGCGGTGAAGGTCGGTATTGGTCCGGGATCTATCTGTACGACGCGGATTGTCGCTGGTGTGGGCGTGCCGCAGCTGACGGCGATCGCTGACGCCGTGCGGGCAGCGTTGGGCACCGATGTGCCGATCGTGGCCGACGGCGGGATCAAGTATTCCGGCGATCTGGCAAAGGCGCTGGCGATGGGCGCATCCGTGGCGATGATGGGATCGGTGTTTGCCGGTGTCGACGAGGCCCCCGGTGAGGTGTTTCTATACCAGGGCCGGTCCTACAAATCCTATCGCGGCATGGGATCACTGGCGGCCATGGCCCAAGGGTCGGCGGACCGTTACTTCCAAAAGGACGTCACCGACGCCCTGAAGCTGGTTCCGGAAGGCATCGAGGGCCAGGTGGCCTACAAGGGTCCGCTGTCGCCGATCCTGCATCAGATGGTGGGCGGGCTGCGCGCGGCCATGGGCTACGTCGGCGCGCCAAACCTGGAACAGTTCCGTGAGCGCGCCCGGTTCATCCGGATCACCAACGCGGGTCTGCGGGAAAGTCACGTTCACGACGTGATGATCACCCGCGAGGCCCCCAACTATCCCAGTGCAGGCTAGAAGATGGCTGTGGAACTGAAGCTGCTGGGCGCAGCGATCATCATCGGACTGGTTCAGCTGTTGTGGGCGGCGGGTGCGGCGCGGGCGCAGCAGGATATGAAGTGGGCGGCGGGACCTCGCGACACGCCGATGCCGATCAACGGCTCTGCGGCGCGCCTGCACCGGGCGTTCTGGAAT